>CABURF010000019.1 GCA_902493755.1 uncultured Coriobacteriia bacterium | reverse complement strand
GGAGTCGCGGCGTCCCACTGTCATTTCGACCGGAGGCGCGAAGCGCCGGAGTGGAGAAATCTCCATCGCTGCCCAGATTTTGTCTTACTTCAGTTTGCCACGAAGACCGAAGATGACGGCGAGCAGGCCGATGGCAAAACACGGAGCAAGCACCACGAAGCCGGACATCGTAAACCCGATAGCCGCAATGACATTGCCCATGAACATGGAGCCGAGGAACATACCGACGCTTTGCGAGCAGGCAAGGGCCGCCGTGGCACCAGAGATGAGGTGAGAGGGCACCACTTCGGTGCTAGCCGTCCACAGCATTGCCGTGACGCCGCCACCTACAAAACCATTCAGGATGATGACGATGATGTATAAAGCGACATCAGTAATCGAGAACACAAGCGCGCCGAAGAAAACGGCACTCACCATGCAGAAGATGAGAATCTTTCGACGCGATTTGATGGCATCGGATATCTTGCCAGCAATGGGACTCACGCACATACCCCAGAATGCACCAGCGCTCACGAAGGCCGTTCCCACCATGAGATTGGGATCGACATATGTGGTGATATATGTCGATAGAAAACCTTGACTTGCAATGAATGCGCCTTCTTCGATGAAGAACACGAACGCCAGCACCCATACGACCTTATTGCTGAACAGCTCCTTATACGAGAACTGGACCTCACCGCGCTTTTCAGCCTCGTCGATATAGGGGTCGGAGGGCGTGCGATAGACGAGCAGGAACAAAACGAGCACGACAATGTCAAAAACCAGGAAGAACTGCCAGACACTCACGTAATTACCTGTAGCTTGCACTATGGCAGCATCAAGCATGGGCGTGATGGCATTTGCAGCTGCAACCCAGATGGCCCACACCCCCAATGGCAAGCCTCGCTTTTCCTTGGGAAACCACGGTGAGATAGCCGCAACGCCAATAACACCCATGAGGCCAAAGCCCGCGCCCTGGATAATACGCGACACCATGAGCACAGTCACATCCGCCGCAAAGATCCCTATTGCATTGCCAAGAATGCCGCACGCCAACGCGATGGTCACAGACCAGCGTATGCCAAGTCGGCGTATAAAAGATGCCGCAGGAAAGGCAATGACTGCTCCCAATATGTAGAACACGCCGTTGACCCATCCGAGGATATCGGGCCCGAACCCAAGAGATTCCATGACCACAGGCGCAATCCACATAGTCTCACCCATATTGGCGGGCATGCAGAACCCCGCTAGAAAGACGACGAGTACGACGGCCCAGGCACGGCCGCCGTTCATGTTCCCCGTCTTTGCGGGCTTTTGTATAGTCTCTTCCATTTCGTATCTCCCCTCACGAAACAAACGATGGAAGCTCGTCAGATACCCGTTCGTCGATACTCGTCATGGCACGTCGTGTGCCTATCGTCGCACGGGCATGCCGCTATCGGGCCTATGCCCGAAGCCTCTGTTCCCAATCTAAGAAACAGAGCGCGTCGGAAATAGACCCATACAAGGGGTTTTTATAGGGTGAGAAGGGTGAGGCGCAAGAGAAGGTTACGACCCGATTGCCCCGGTGACAATCACTCGATATTCGGACTTTCGGTATCACCCGCGCTCGAGCTTGCCCGATAGGCTTCCGAGCGCGTATGCACACCGAGCTTCGAGTAGATGTTCTTTAGATGCGTCTTGACGGTGTTTTGCGAAACGCTGAGCGAGAGGGCGATCTCAGCCCGCGTCATACCAGAATTGAGCTTCTGAAGTATTTCGCGCTCACGCTCGGTAAGCGAGTAGTATCCCTGAACCGCACCTTCCCTGAAGGCCATCTTATCCTTGATCTCGTCTTCCGTGCCGAAGAGGAGCAAGACCGACTTGGCGTGATTGCGAATCGCATAAGAGCTCTTGCGCGAGGTTGCGAGCTGCAAGAGCAGCTCGCGCATGCAAGTGCGCCCTTCGAGAAACACGCTCTTGAAGCCGCCATGCATGGCAAGCTCCACGGAGCGGCTCAACTCGACCATCGCGCGCGAATCATGTCCCATCTCGGCATGATATGAAGCACAGAGGACGGCAAGCTGCGTGGCAAAGTAGATACTGCCCGTCTCGTCAATCACCGGTCGCTTGCGCTCAAGGAGTTCGAGGCATTCCTCGCGCCTGCCCTCATGCCAAAGCATGCGAGCCTTCGCAAACGCGCAGGCGATGGAACGAAATACATCTCTATCGTCCATGAAACCATCGATAATGTCCTCGCAAGCACGTGCCATCGACATCTCATCGAGCTCGGCTGCTAACGCCGCCTTGAGCGCATAGGCACGCATGTCCATATTACGCGGAACGCGCTTGCCCTCCATGGCGTCCACCGTGTCCGATGCGATCTCGAATGCAGCGATGCGATTGCCCTCGACACGGCGCAGGCGAGCACGCGCCAGCTGAACGTCGACGTACATATCCAAATTGGTTTCTGTGGAAACGCATGCAAGCGCCTCCTCCAGACACGTGCGTGCAGGTTCCAGCTCATAGCGTTCGATGAGTATGGAGGCACGCACGGCGAGCAGGGAGCCGTAGATTGGCGTTTCCTCACCACAGAGCGTCAGGCCGCACTTGACGGTCTTTTCCGCCTCCTCGAAATCGCCGATGTAGAAGTGATACTGAGCAAGCAAATTAAGGTCGAAAAGCCGGTAGAACGGCGTATCGCAATGTTCGGCAAGCGAGTATGCCTTGAGATACATGTCACGTCCCTCGCGCACGCGCCCAAGGCGCTCGAGATTCTCGCCTGCCATATGGTTGAGCAGGCAATTGAACGCAAGCGGGAGGTCTTTCTCCTCGTCCAGGAGGGGCTGGATAATCTCAAGCGAGCGTGCGCTGTCACCTTCCAGCGCCACGCAGAGAGCATCGGCAAAACGATAGGGGCGATCATTGGCATTATCGCCCTCGATCGAGCGGACCTGATCGAGCCAACGACGCGCGTGTCCCACATCTCCCGCCGAGATACAGCTCCACACAGCAACCCAGGCAAGATAGGGATCCTTCAGAAAATCGTCTGCCTCTCTGGAAAGAAGATAGCCATAAAGCGTGCCCGGGCCTTCTTTGCGCGATGCCTGCGTTGGCCGTTTGAGCCCAGTCGAGCCCTCAACGGTGCTCTCGAGAAAGAAGGGGTCGACCCCCATCGCCAGGTACTTGCCATGCAGGGGCATGTTGTTTTGCTCCTGATACCAGTTGGCGGTCTTCATGGCGAGCTTCTGGAGCCATGTGAGTTCCCGCTCTAGCAGCAAGTCACGCAAGTACACGCGCAGCTGTGGTGCGAGCTCCCAGGTATCAGTCTGCGGCGTGGCGGCGACAAAGAGGTTCCTGTGCTCCAAGCTCGCAAGCCGTATTGCCGCATCCTGCGTCCCCATGAGCAAATCACAGAGATCGGAGCTCACTTCATTCGCAATGGATGCGCATATCAGAAGTTCCATATCGTCAGGCGAAACGCGCTCGACAAGCTCGCGCTCAAAGAAGCGCCTGCAGCATGCACGCAAAATCTCGGACGCTGGTTTTGCTCCCGACTGGCGATCAAGCGCATAGCGAATAAAGGAAAGGCCCAGCGGCGTTTGCGCGAGATCATAAGAACCGATAGCAGCGATATCTGCTTGCATGAGACCGAGCTGCTCCCTGAGCATGCCGAGGCGTTCCTCGTCCCATTGCGTATCCCGCGCTCCGAACTCGAGCACCTCGCATTCCATTGCAAGATCCGAGAGCGCGGAGGGGATGTACGTACCCGCAATGACGAAACGCATGTTCTCTGCAGTATAGCGATTGAAGAATGCAATCATCTCGTCAAGCTCGGGCGAGGCGGCCTGCTCATAGCCATCCATAAAAACGACGACATGCTCGATACCGTCGAAAGCAATATCGGCGCAATTGACAAGGGTAATGGCAAGCGCCTCGGCATCAGCTGAATCTTTCAGCCGCGACACCTCTTCGCGAAACCGCATATCGTGGGCAGCAAACACCTCGACAAGAGCGCGCGTAAAGCGCAGCGGCGACGCATCGTGCGCATCAAGGCTCATCCAAAAGGCCAGGCATCCCGCGCGTTGGGCACAGGCGTCATACCACTGAGACAACAAGGCCGTCTTTCCTGTACCAGCTGACGACGCAACAAGGCAGATGTTCCACGCATCCAGATTCATAACCTGGGGCGTAATGCGACGTTCTGGCACGAGGGCATAGCGCCCCTTCATGTGAGGAGGTTGAAACTTCTTTCTCAGAAACGGAAGATCCCATGCTTGACTAGCATCCTGCGCCATCTGGCCTTGGGACTTCATCGCGTCCATAGAGATTCCCCGTTTCTCTGCGCTGACCCGGCGGCGCATATGCCACATGTCCGCAACGTGCGCATGTTCCTGTATCGGCGTCTATCATGCCCTCACACAACGGACACCGAAACGCGCGGCTATTGCGCACCGTCTTGAACGTCCGGGCGAACTTACCGCAACTGTTACAGCCTGGTCCCTTGCATGGAAAGCAGTTCATGGTCGTGACCAGCGCTCCTAGCCAACCAGGTCTTCGAGCTTCAACCAGTATACTAGTGTCTTTTCTGCAAGCGGATGATTAAAGTCAACCTTCACGGTCGAATCGGTCGCCTCGATCACGCGTACCGGAATCGGCATGCCTGAGGCGGGATTGGTCCATTTGAAGGCGCTGCCCACTTCCAGCTCATCGCCGAAAGAAAACATCGTGCGTGGGTAGATTTGCACGCCATCGGGATCACGACGACCATAGGCTTCCTCGGGCGGCACAGTAACCGTACGTTCCTCGCCCACTTCCATCTCGCTCAAGACGTCTTCGATGCCCGGAACGACTGTGCCTGCACCCAAAATGATCTTGACCGGCTCCCCTGTGGAATGATCGTCGAACGGCTCCTCGCCCTCGACCCCACCACGGTAGTGGACGAATGCCGCCTGTCCAAATCGGCTGTTGTTCTTCATGATCTGGCCTTTCCTCGCTTCATCGGCAAAAAGGAGCGGGCGGCCTTGGCTGGAAGGCCGCCCTTGGGGGGCGGGCGGACGAATCCCTGCTACACCGCCCGCCCAGGAGGTGATACGCGCAGAACTACTCCACGAGGCCCATCTCGAAATGGTCATCATCACTGCGACGATGCGCGGCAGTAGACCAGCTCTCATTAGCCTCGACTTCGACCTTGACGCCAGTTCCCTCGGAGTTGCTCTTCTTCGTGGGCACGAACTTGCCTTTGGCAGCCAATGGCTTGTACTGCGGGAACCACAGCACCTGCTTGCTCTTCTCGCACATCTTCTCGGCAAGCTCCGTAATGGGGCCATAGGTGATGACGTTGGCCAGGCAGTGATGCACGCAGGCGGGCTCGCGACCTTTCGAGGTACGCGCGGCGCACAGGTCGCACAGGTCGGTGGGTACGGGGACGTAGTTATAGTCGAACACGCCACTTCCGTCCTCGATCTCCCACGGCCCTTCCTCGAGCACGCGGATGCCCCACTTGCCCACGGGATAGTTGTGGGTCTCCTTGCAAGTTACCTCGCAGCTCTGACAGCCGGAGCAATACTCGTAATCGATAAGGAGTCCGTACGCTTCCTTGCTCATTATTGGTCCTCCCTCTTGAACTTCGTCCAGACCTCGTTCATATCGGTGTCCAGGCACTCTTCTATCGGCTTGATGTTGCATAGCAGGCACTTGAACGGCGCACCAAAACCAAGCTTGCCGAAGTGGAAATTGGGAACGAGATTGTTAACGTTACTGCGCCAGTTACCATAGAGATTGGGCTCGCTGCCATCCTCCTCGGGGAACCACCAGGCATGCTGGCAGTGGATGGTGTTCTCGTCGACCGTCTCGGTGACCTTGGCCTTCTGCTTGCAGCTTCCAAACTGGTTCCAGATCTCGCACCACTGGCCGTCCGCAATGCCAAGCTTCTTGGCCGTCTTGGGATTCACCTCGACGATGGGGTCGGGGTTGAGCTCGCGGCAGAACGGAACCTGGCGGTTCTCGGAATGGAAGAAGGCATAGGGACGGGCACCAGTCGTGAGCACAAAGGGGTACTCCTCCAGAAGCTCCGGCGTGTTGACGGGACTATACTGCGGCTCGTCATAGTAGGGCAGCGGATCATCGTCAAACTGCTGGAAAATGGTGGAGTAGAGCTCGATGCGGCCCGTCGGCGTATTGAAGCCCACCTTGCCGTCGCTGCGCAGCTTGCCACACTCGTTCTTGCGATAGGTTACCTCGTCCTGGACATAGACTGCAGGAGCCACATCGCGGAACTTGAACTTATTGGAGAGGCGCAGGTGATTGATGAAGTCCTCGACAGTGTCGTAATCGGTCCACCACTGCGGATTGAGCGCCTTGCCGAGCTTGAAGCATGCTTCGGCATCGGTGAGCGCCTCGCCCGTACGAGTGGCCGCCTGCGAAAAGCCCTTGATGCCCATGGAGGCACCATAGTGCGTGAAGGTCGTACCCTCGCGCTCGGCAGATGCCGCCAACGGGAGGAACACGTCACACGATGCCTGGGCCGATGGCGTCATGAAGGTGTCGATGGTGAAGCAGAACTCAAGCGACTTGAGGATGGCATCATGCCAGCGCTTGGGCTCTGCCGAGGTGCAGGACATCAGGTTATTGCCGCAATACATGCCAAACTTGATGGGATAGGGCTCGCCTGTCTCGAGCGTCTGGAGCATGAGGTCGGCATGCGCATTCATGATGAGGTTGCAATAGGCGGGGTAGTCGGCTAGACCGATCACCTCGCCCACGAGGTCACCCACACCCTTCTCGAAACCGAAACCGACCTCGTTGAGGCCGGAGGTCACATCGCCCAGGACATTACCGCCGGGAACATCGATATTGCCGGTGATGGCCATGAGGTCGAGGATGCACTGACCAGCCTGCATGCCATTGGCCTTCTGGTCGATGGCCAGGCCCCAGGAGATGCTCGCGGGCTTGGCCTGAGCGTACATGCGGGCAGCCTCGACGATCTTCTCCTCGGGAATGCCGGTGATTTCGGCAGCTTTGGCCGAAGTCATACCCTTGACGGGATCGTTGATGCGCTCCTTGAGCTCGTCGAAGCCATAGCACCAGTACTCGACGTACTCGTGGTCGTAGAGATCCTCGTTGATGATGACCGAGAGCAGGCCCATGGCAAGCGCGGTATCCGTACCGGCACGCAGACGCAGATGGATGTCAGCGCGACTTGCAAGCCAGTTCATGCGCGGGTCGACCATGATGAGGCGCGTACCGCGGCGCATCATGTCGATGACGGCATGGCCAAAGAGCCCGTCACCGTTGGAAGATAGCGGCATCTTGCCCCACATGATGAGGCACTCGGGCAGCTCGTAGGCAGGGTCATCGAAGCGCCCGGGCAAGGCACATGCGTAATCGATCTCAGGATATGCCGAACCGATGATGTAGCTCGATGCGGCCAGTCGCGGAATATAGCATGCGTAGCCCGACTGCGTATAGCAGTAGTTGGGTGTGCCGAGCATGACCGAGCCATACGGGTTGAAGGTGCCGCCCTCACGACCGGTGCCCGTGAAGCACACGCAGCTCTCACGTCCGTACTGCTTGGTGATGCGATCGTAGTTCTCCTTGATGATGGCCACGGCCTCATCCCAGGTGCAACGCTCCCACGCATCGGCATCGCCGCGCTTCTCGGGATTGCGCTTCATCGGGTAGATGATGCGGGAGGGATTGTACATGTAGTCCATGAGCGTCAGGCAGCGCACGCAGAGGCGTCCCTGCGTGACCGGGTGATTCTCATCGCCCTCGACCTTGACGACACGATCCTCGCCATCGGTGTAGACCTTCAGTCCGCAACCCGTGGGATGGCATCCCGGAGCAGACCACGGGGACAGACGCGTGACGGTAAGCCCGTCCTCCTCAAAGCGCCACGGCTTTCCGATGTCGTTGACGTCGGAGAGCGTGTCCAGTTTCACGACTGGGGCAGCTTTCATCTCTTCCATGAATGACCGCCTTTCTCCTTCTCTCAGTTGATTTTGGAACCGACGAGCTGACGAGTGCCCGTCGATACAGAAAGTCTAGAGAGCATGTATGGGAATGGTCATGACCCGCAGGGAATGGACTTAGGGGTGAAAGGAGGGGGTGAGAATTAGCCCGCCGCTTCTTCTGTCATTTCGACCGGAGGCGCGTGGTGCCCTGTTCTCATTCCGCCGGAAAGCACCTCATCTATAATGGTCGGACACGATCACAAGGAGGACACAATGCTCGTACTGGTCGTAAACGCTGGAAGCTCCAGCTTGAAAAGCCAGCTCATCGACACGAATAACAAGCTATCGCTCATGAGGTGCCTTGCGGAAAAGGTTGGCTCACCCGAAGCGTTCATGAATGTCTCGTTCGCACCCGACTTTGCCAAGACCTCCTATGACGTGGCGGGCCTTACGGTGCCGGAATGCCTCAAGGAGCTGCTGGACATACTGGTGCAAGCCCCCAGCAGTCCCATCAGCAGCCTCGACCAGATCGATGCCATCGGAAATCGCGTCGTCGCGGGTGGCGAGTACTTCAGCAAGGCCACGCTCATCGACGATGACGCGCGGACCAAACTCGAGGCCTGCGAGGAGCTGGCGCCGCTTCACAACCCGCCCGCAGATGCCTGCATCGACATGATGCGCAAGATGATGCCGGGCACGCCGGAGGTCGCCGTGTTCGACACCGCCTTTCACACCACAATGCCTCCGAAAGCCTATATGTACCCACTACCCATGCGATACTACGAGGACTATCGCATCCGCCGCTACGGCGCCCACGGCACGAGTCACCGCTATGCGGCAAAGCAAGCGGCCGCCCTCCTTGGCCGTCCACTCAAGGACCTTGGCCTCATCACCTGCCACCTGGGAAACGGCGGCTCCATCACGGCCGTGAACCATGGCAAGTCCATCGATACCACCATGGGCTTTACGCCACTCGAAGGCCTCATGATGGGCACGCGCACTGGCTCCATCGACCCGGCCATCATCACCTACATCATGCGTCGCGAGGGCATCAGCTTTGACGAGATGGACGCCATCCTCAACCGCGAAAGCGGCATCCTGGGTGTTTCGGGCCTATCCAGCGACATGCGCGATGTGCTGGAGGCGGCACAGGATGGCAACGAACAGGCAGAGCTCGCAATCGACATGTACGTGTATCGGGTGCAGAAGGCCATCGGCGGCTTCTACGCCGCGATGACGCGAACCGACGCTGTCGTCATGACCGCGGGCATTGGTGAGAACTCGGCCGAGCTGCGTGAGCGCATCTTCGACGGTCTCGCGCACATGGGCATGATACTGGACAAGGAACGCAATCACGTGACGGGCCAGATAGGTCAATCGCATCATCTCGATCGATGACAGCCCCATCAAGATCTGCGTCGTGACCACCGACGAAGAGGTGCGCATCGCCCGCGAGACGAGCAGTCTCGTGAAGAAGCTCAATAAGAAGTAGTGAACGAAGCGCGCTTAGTCCCCGAAGACGAGGGTGACGGCGCGCAGATTCATCTCGTGGAAGCGAGGTTTCACACGAGCGCGTATGGCGTCCTCGAGCTCATCACGCGTAATGCCGAGCGCACCGCTTTTGACAGCCGCGGCAAGCAGCGCGATGTTGAGCACCTTTGCCGATCCGACCTGATCGCAGATGGAGCTTCCATCGACTTCGATGAGCGTGGCATCGGGCAGCGAACGCAGGTATGCAAGTGCCTCGGACCCGTCGTAGTCGATGCCTTGCAGGGCCGCTACCGGAGGTTGGGTTGCCTGCGTGTTCACGACGATGGTGGCGCCAGGCGCGAGGTAGTCGATACAGCGCACGGCCTCGCCAGACTCGAAGGCGATGAGGCAGTCGGCACAGCCCTTGGGCACGAGCGGGGATTGCGGACGGCCGCCACGCACGTGACTCGCAACTGAGCCGCCGCGCTGCGCCATGCCAATGGTCTCTGCGGTCTTCACATGCTCGTCACGGGCAAGCAGCACCTGCGCGATGAGGCGCGAGGCAAGCACATTGCCCTGTCCGCCCACGCCACAGATGACGCAGTTGAGTCCGGAGCGTCTACTCATCGCGTCCCCCTTCCCGCAGCGCGTCAGTGGGGCATATCTTGCAGCAGAGCTCGCAACCGTAGCACAGCGATGCATCCACGGCCACGTGGCCATCCTCGACCACGAGAGCAGGGCAACCAAGCTGCTTGATGCAGACGCGACAGTCAATGCAGGCATCGGGGTCAAGCTCAACGGCTGGATGCTGTGGCGGCTCGAGATAGATGCAGGGCGACTTGAAGATGATGGCACGCACGCCCGTCTTGTCGATGGCATCGCGTACCGTCTGCACGGCAGCCTCGAAGTCGAGCGGATCGACGATTGCGCATTCGACGTCGAGTGCTTCGAGAATACGCGGTATGCTGAGCGCGGGCACATCGTTGCCCATCATCGTGTGGCCGGTGCCCGGGTGTGGCTGCTGACCGGTCATGGCCGTCGTCGAGTTGTCGAGTATGCACACGATCATATCGTGCTGGTTGTAGACGGCATTGACAACGCCCGTGATGCCGCTGGCGAAGAAGGTCGAGTCACCCACGAAGCCAAACGCGAGCGTGCCAGGATCGACTGCCTCAATGC
>CABURF010000018.1 GCA_902493755.1 uncultured Coriobacteriia bacterium | reverse complement strand
CCCGGCGACGTTTGGCCGTTGCACTGCTACGTCGGCATCAACATCACCGCCAATGCGCATGATGGATTGCAAGGTCAGGCGCTGACGCGTCCCGAAGTCCATCTTCGCGGGTGCCGCAAACAGCCCCTCGAGCTCGTCATCGGAAACACCGGCCTCATGCGCCATGACCTGTATCTCGTCGAAGCGATGTGCCGCATCGTCGAAGAGCGAGCGTGGCTCTGCGATGACGATAAGCGAGCCCTTCGCCGCATGGGAAATAGGCTGTCCCAGCTCCTTGTAGAGATATGGCGCGAAGCGATCCATGTCGCCAAAGACGACGCCCTCCTCGAGCATCGCGACCTTGTCGATCGTCTCGCGGTTGGTGGCAAGCTCGGCACGCAGCGCTTCCTTGAGACGCTTGAGGCCGCCGGCGCTCACGGCGAACTCACGCGCTGGCCAGATCTCGGCTTGCTCGATTTCGCCAATCGTCTGGCCCGTGCTGGCCACCACGCGACGTAGCCCGTCCACGTCATCGCCAAAAAACTCGATGCGCACCGGCGCGGTCATACCCGAGCCAAACACGTCGACCGTATCACCCTGTTGCGTGAAGGTACCAGGACCATCGAGCTCGCCGAGTCGCTCGTATCCGCATGTCGGCGAAGTCCTCGTAGGCGACGAGCTCGCCTGTTGCCGCGTCCACGACACCATCGGCGCACGAGACGACAAGTGGCGAGAAAACATTGCCCGAGGCGGGCGCGACCTTGCGCAGCAGCGCACGTGCGGAGGCGACGACTACCACGGGGCGCCCGAGCGTGAGAAGCCCGAGCGCCCGCGCCCGTGCACCGATGATCTTGTGATCGGGACGCACGTCCTGCCAAGGCATGTCCGCGCGCTCGGGATACACGCAGGTGTGCGCACGCCCGATATAGGCTGCGACGTCATTGGCGAAGCGTTCGGCCGCATCGTTGCCGCTCACGACGACAAAGATCGTGCGCGGCTCGCGTGCGAACAAGGACGCCACGACGAAGGGGCGCACGGACGCGACAATGCCCAGCGAGGTGTCATCGCCTGCCTCAAGCTTGGTGAGCACGGGCTTCAGCTTCTCCGCAGAGAAGAATTGGCGTTGTAGTTGATCTATCAGCATGCTCGCTAGAATAGCCCAAACAAGTGGAAAGGTCATGCGATACCCAACATCATCCTGCGTTAAAATGAATATGTTCGATATTCACCTTTGTAAAGGAGAGCATCATGACGAACAACGTTGCAAGCAATCTCACCGAAACCTTCCAAAACATCTTCCTCGCTGGCGTCGGGGCTTTATCCATCGGCGGCGAGAAGGCCAAGGCCATCATCGACGACCTCGTGGAACGCGGACAGGTCACCGTCGATCAGGGCCGCAAGATGAACGAGGAACTCAAGCACAAGGCCGAAGAGAGCGTCAGCAAGGTGCGCGAGGAATCCATTCGCGCCTACGTGCGCTCGCTCACGCCGGAGGAGCGAATCGCCTTTGCCGAGCAAATGGCACAAATCGCTCGCGAGATGGAAGATGATGGCAAAGATGACGTTGTCGTCGAGGCAGAGGAAGTCGCAGATGATGACGATGTTGTCATCAATCCCGACGGCACCTACGGAGGCAACGACGTCGACCCCGTCGAGCACCTCAAGGGCGAATAACGGGCCATGCCAACGAGCGGCAACAACCTATTCAGGCGTGTCTTCGGCACGCCATCGGGTGTCAGCCCGCAAAAGCAGTTCGGGCTGACACGCCGCTCTCGTCTCGCGCGCTTGCGCGAGCTGCTGAGCATCGTTCGTCGCTATCATGCCTTCCAGGGCATCACCCCCATCGAGATGCGCTCCATGCTCGAGGAGCTCGGCCCGAGCTTCATCAAGATCGGACAGACGCTCTCGACACGCTCCGAAATACTGCCACCCGCGTACTGCGAGGAGCTCTCGAAGCTCCAGATGGATTGCGACCCGCTCCCCTTCGACGAAGTCCTCTCTGCGCTCGACGCCATCTATGGCAAGGAGCGTCGCGAGCAGATCTTCTCGGAAATCGATCCCACGCCCCTCGGCAGCGCTTCGCTTGCGCAAGTGCACCGGGCGGTCTTGCGCGAGAGCGACGAGCTCGTCGCCATCAAGGTGCAGCGCCCCGGCGTGCGCACTACCATGGCGCAAGACATCGACATGATGCGCTCGCTCGCCAAATACGCGCAGCGCTTCATGAAGGGCAACCAGATCGTCGACTTGCGCGACGTGGTCGAGGAGCTCTGGCAGACCTTCCTCGAGGAGACGGACTTCGATAAGGAAGCCCAGAACCTCGCCGAATTCGCCGAGCTCAACAAGGACGTCGCCTTCCTCCACTGTCTCAAACCGTATCCGCAATACTGCACCGAAGAGGTGCTCGTCATGGAGTACGTCGACGGCATCTCGATTCGCGACACGCAGAAGCTCGTCAAACACGGATATGACCTCGCCGAAATCGGCGAGAAGCTACTCGATAACTACGCCACGCAGATTCTCGACGATGGCTTCTTCCACGCCGATCCGCATCCCGGCAACATCGAGATCAAGGACGGCTGCATCGTCTACCTCGACCTTGGCAACATGGGTCGCCTCACGCCCGACGAGCGTGCGAGTTTCACGCGCATCATCGTTGCCGTCGGCCACGAGAGCTCGACCATGCTCGAGGACGCGCTCATCGGCTTCTCGGTCGGCGGAGACATCAATGCCATCGACCATCCCCGCCTGCTCAGCATACTCGACCGCATCATCGACCGATACGCGTCGGCGGAAATGGACGAGATAGACATCGGCGCATTCCTCACCGACATCACCAACGCCATGCGCGAATGCAAGCTCGAGCTACCGAGCTGCCTCACTGCCGTTGCCCGCGGTTTGGTCACACTCGAGGGCACGCTCATTAACTTCGTAGGCAGCTTCAACATGGTCGATGTCATCAACGGGCATCTCAACCGCGAGAAAACCCCCATGGACGAGTTCAAGCAGATGACACGTGACCTCATCATCAACCTCGACCGCTCTGCCCGCGGTCTCGCACGCGCGACCGAATACATCGGCGATGTTACCCACATGCTGAGTCGCGGCCAGCTCAAGGTCAACATGGAGATGCTGAGCAGCCAGGAGCCCCTTGGCAAGCTCTCGCGTATCATCAACCGTCTCACGCTTGGCATGATCACGGCCGGTACGCTCGTGAGCGCCGCGCTCGTGAGCACGATCTCGGAGCCAACCATCGCGGGACTGCCCGTACTCTCGTTTACGGGTTACTGCGTTGGCATTGGCCTCACGCTTTGGATCATCATTGACATCATTCGCCACGGCGGCAATAACGCCTAGATGGGGACACCTCACATAGTGCCGAGCATCCTTGGCAACATCTTCGCCGAGGCAGACACGCACCTGCTCCGGAATACGCCGCACATGCTAGATACCGAGCCAGCCCCCGATAATCGGCATCCAACCCATGATAAAGATGATGACAAGTAGCACCGGAATGCAATAGCTGACCCAGCCATGCATCCATTGCGGAAACTTCATGCCCTCGCCGATATCGACTTCCTTGATGAAATTCTTCCAACCCCAGCCAAACTTGCGCGTGCAGAAAAGCAGGAACACAAGCGAACCAAGAGGCAGCAGATTGTTCGAGACGATGAAGTCCTCGATGCCCTGGATATCGCCGATGCCCGGCACCTGCACGCCAGAGAGCACGTTGAAACCCAGAGCGCACGGCAATGACAGGATGGTGATGAGCACAAGTGCAATGCGGACGGTCTTGAGGCGGTCCCAGCCCTTATAGTCCATGAACATCGCGATGATGTTCTCGAAGACGGCAACGACCGTGGAAAGCGCCGCAAACGACATAAACAGGAAGAAGAGTGCGCCCCAAAGCTGACCTAGCCACATCTGCGCAAACACGTTGGGCAAAGTCACGAACACAAGGCCCGGGCCACTCCCCGGGTCGACGCCAAAGGCAAAACAGGCGGGAAAGATAATGAGACCGGCCATGAGCGCGATGATGGTATCAAGCACGCCAACGGAAAGAGCCTGCCCGAAGATGCGACGCTCCTTACCCAGATAGCTGCCGAAGATCTCCATGGAGCCGATGCCGATGGAGAGCGTGAAGAAGCTCTGCCCCATCGCGGCGTAGACGACCTCCGCGAAACCCGCGGGGCCATTGGCGAACATCTTGGAAAAATCCGGCATGAGGTAGAATGCCAAGCCACCCTCGGCACCGGGCAGGGTTACCGCACGGACAACGAGAACGAGAAGAATCACGAACAACGCGCACATCATGAACTTGGTAACACGCTCGACACCCTTGTTCACGCCAAAACCGCAGATGAGCATGCCTATCACGCATACGATAATTGTCCAGACGACGACCTCGCCCGGATTGGCGAGCATAGTCTCAAAAACACCACCTACCTGGGCCGTATTCAGGCCATTGAACTCGCCGGATGCCATCTTGATGAAGTAGTTGAGCATCCAGCCCGCGACGCAGGTATAAAACATCATGAGCATGAAGTTGCCGATAAAGCCCACCCAGCGCATGAAGTGCCACTTGGTGCCAGCAGGCTCAAGCACGTCAAAGGCGCGCGAAATGGACTTCTGGCTTGCACGGCCCACCGTATACTCGAAGCAGAGCATAGGCAGGCCAAAAAGTATGAGAAAAAGGATATATAGGATGATGAAGGCGGCACCACCGTACTCGCCCGTGATGTAGGGAAAGCGCCAAACGTTTCCCAAGCCGATTGCGCAGCCTGCACTTACCAGCAGAAAGCCAATGTTGCTCGAAAACCTATCACGTTGAGCCATCTCATCCCTCACTTGTCCGGTGCACCCTCCCCTGGTGCGATAACCCGATATGGTATCACGGCAGGCCCTCCACGACCCTCACCGTAACGCTTCGGTGGCATCATTGGGGGCAGGTGCACCACCTTCGCGTATAATCTCCGGAGATATTCGCACGGCAAGCCGTCTGCACGGCATCATGATGTAAGAGGAGCTCATGGTTTACGACAACGTGCTCGAGGCGATGGGTCGCACGCCTCTCATCCGTCTGCGACATATTCCCGACGAGAGCTGCGCACAGATTCTCGTGAAGTTCGAAGCACTCAACGTCGGCGGTTCAATCAAGACGCGTACGGCATACAACATGATTCTTCAGGCCGAACGACGCGGCGAAATCGCGCCCGGCAAGACCACCATCATCGAGCCGACAAGCGGCAACCAGGGCATCGGCTTGGCACTCGTGGGCGCGGTGCGTGGCTACGACGTGCGCATCATCATGCCCGATTCGGTCTCGGTCGAGCGCCGCAAGATCTGTGAGGCCTACGGCGCGCAAATCGAGCTCGTTCACGATGACGGCGACATCGGCAAGGCCATCGAAACCTGCGCAGAGCTCGCCCGCGAGCAGGCAGCGGCAGATCCCAACGCCTTCATGCCTGACCAGTTCTCGAATGTCGACAACGTCGCCATCCAGCGCACGCAGACGGCCGTGGAGATTCTCGAGGATGCCAGCGAGTCCGGCATCGTCATCGACGGCTTCGCCTGCGGCTTTGGCACCGGCGGTTCCATCTCGGGCATTGGCGGCGCGCTCAAGCAGGCGAATCCCGACACCATCGTCTGGGCAGCCGAGCCCGAAAACGCCGCGATGCTGGCCGGCGGCAACATCGGCACGCACTTGCAGATGGGTATCGGCGACGGCGTCATCCCCGCCATTCTCGACCGCAGCGTCATCGACGCAACCTGCGTGGTGAGCGATGACGAGGCAATCATGATGGCCCAGCGCCTCGCGCGCGAGGAGGGGCTGCTCTGCGGCATCTCAAGCGGCACGAACGTCGTCGCCGCATTGCTGCTGGGCTACGAGCTCGGCCCGGACGCCACCGTCCTGACCGTGCTTACCGACACCGGCGAGCGCTACTTCTCGACCCCGCTGTTTGGGGAGTAGAGGGCAGACGCGGCGCCAATTCCCGCTGACAACAAAGCAGCGTTCGTATGACACCGTTCTTGTTTCGTTTTGCGACAAGATGCTACAAATCTTGTCGTCTTCTACGACAAGACTAATAAGAAGCGAAGCATGGCGGCATGCTTACACCGGCACAAATTCGATTTTTACTCTCATACCCAGACCCGCGGCAAACTGAGGATCCTTCATGCATTCGTTTAGGGTTTCCCTATAGTTTTTACTCATGTTCCATCGATATATCCTCGACCTCGCAGAATTCGTCGAGATACTGACGTGGAGAGAGGCGTTTGATGGGAGACTTCGCAAATGCCTCCTCGTCGCGTGAAATGATGTAATCGACGCTCGCATGCTCCGCGCATGCGCGGATCAACCCATCTTCGAAATCCGGCTCGTCGGATTGTGCCGCAATACGGCAAAGGCCCATGTCCACGGGGATAACCTCGAACAGGTCCATAACCGCGAGAACATACGCGCGAGCAGACGGCTCATCGGCGTACTTGCAGAGGATGTAGTACACATCCTTAAGACTGAGCGCCGAGACGTAACCGATGGACTGACCGTAGGCGAACTCGTCGACGAGCAGTGTGGCCGCTGCCCACCCCGCACGCTCACCCATGGCCACGTCAAGCAAGACGTTCGTGTCGAGGAGCAGCTTCCTACTCATAGCGGCTCGCAATGAGCTCACGGATCTCCTCGTCGGACATCTTGCCGATGGAGGCATCATGCTTGCGCTTGGCAAAACCCTTGAGAAACGATGCTGCTTGTGCCTTTGCGTCCGACTCCTCGCTGAAAGCAAGCTGGGGCATGCGCCCATCGCGCTTGATAGCCTCAAGCAACACGGTGCCACAGTATTGTCCGTAAGACAGCCCGTATTCCCTGTGGGCGAGCGCATCGGCATAGGCAAGAAGGCTCTCGTCCGCACGGCTTGAAAAGACTTTTGTCGTCATGACGCCTCCATTCGTAAACGTGTTTACATTATAATGCAAGGAGAAGGTATTAGCCATTTCGCACTGCCGCCGCACGATGATGAGGATGCCGCTATGTCATGGGGAGAGAAGGAACAGGCGCGGTGATTCTTGCCATAGGAAAATGGGGTAACTTCTTCGCAATCCGGCTCTCCACATCCTTTTACGAGACACTGGGCATTGGCGTCGGAGACGATATGCGCATGTTCGTAGAGAACGACCAGCGCACCATCATCGAACCCGTTCGAGACGAACACTCCCTCAAGGGGCGCATGCGGTCATGGAATGGTGAGCGCTACCACGGCGATGAGCTTGACTGGGGCGACGTGGCCGGAGAGGGGCTTTGGTGATCTACGACCAGGGAGCATCATCGAAGTCGATTTTGATTCCGCGAAAGGTCATGAACCCTCGAAAAGACGCCCGAGCTCATCGTGAGCAGCTATGCGCCCTAAATCTGGATGCTCGTCCCACCGGCGCCTAGGCACATTTGAGCCAGGCGCGCTGTCGTATATCCTGGTGACTATTCCAATAAATTGCCAGATTCTCGCTATTGCAGCCAACTTAAGACGCCCTGGCATCCATCACAATCTGCCTTACCCTCTCATCGCCACATATTCCGCCGGAGTGAGAGCAGGCACTACGTCATTTGCGAGCAAGCCTTTATCCTTCGTGATGATGTAGTCCACCTTGGCAATCTTGGCCACAGCTAAAAGCAGGTTGTCCTCATAGTCTGGATTCTTCGAGCGCAAGACGCTGGCCTCCAGATGCTCACCAAAACCCAGATTTAGTACGGCAGCCAATCCCTGGATTTGCGAGAGACATGCCCATGATGCCTCATTTGCCACTAAAGCCGACTCCTCACTAACATCTCCCTCTTCCATGCGTGTCCTTTTTTTGATTGTAGAACCCACAAGATAAAACACGTCCTTGAGCGTGCCAGGGGTAACCGCAAGTGCGTCTTCGTGATCGAGAGAGCATTGAATCACGGCAGCGGCATCTTCAGCACCTCTGCGTCCCAAAAAATAATCCATCCAGGTGTTCGTATCAACGAGCAAGTTCAAGTGGGCATTAGTCACGGAAAGCGCCTCTTTCCTCCCACGACAACTCTCGCAGTTCGTCATAGTCGAGTTCATCCACCCAACTTGTATCAGAGGAGATGACGCCCGCCTCGACTGCGAGCCTTATTGCGAACCCGGCGTTGTCCGCAACTTCCTGCTTCCTCGCCTCAAGGTCACTCGCCTTGGCCTTGGACGGCATGAACGGAGGCAGTGCGTTGTGCTCGGCAAGATAGGTCCAGAGCGCCTGCACCGCCGAGGACGGCGTGTAGCCATAGCGCCTGAGCACCTCATCACCTGTGTGCTTGATCCCGACACCGATGCGCGTGTTCATCTGCACTTGTTCCATGACAGCTCCTTGCTATACATTTCTTTTGAAAAGTATAGCATCGTGCGAATCAGGCATTGTCGCTGCGCCGGGATTTCTCCACTTCGGTGCTTCGCACCTTCGGTCGAAATGACAGTAGCGATGGTGAGATTTCTCGACTCCGCTTCGCTTCGCTCGAAATGACAGGGGAGCGCCTCTCATCTCCACTCGAAATGACAGGGGGCGCCGCACAGCTCCGCTCGAAATGACAGGAAAGCGCCTCTCACTCCCCAATCAGCGCGGCGATCTCGTCAGGCGAGTACTGGTACTTGCTATTGCAGAACGCGCAGGCCATCTCCACGTCCTCGCCCTCGTCAACCATCTCCTGAAGCTCGTCGGCACTCACGAGCGAAAGTAGCTTCAGCGTGCGCTCGCGCGTGCAATCGCAACGAAACTCCACGGGACCATCCTCGAGAATCTGCAAGTCCATGTCGCCGAGGATTCGCTCCAGGATGGTCTCGGGCGTCTCGCCCTCCGAGAGCATCGTCGTAGCGCTCGGCAACGATGCGATGCGCTCCTCAAGCTGAGCAGCCGTCTCGTCAGTCGCCCCGTCCATGAGCTGGACGATGAAGCCGCCCGCCTCGCGCACGGAGCTGTCCTCGTTGAGCAGCACGCCCAACGAGACCGCCGAGGGAATCTGGTCGCTCGAGGTGAGGTAGTACGCGATGTCATCGGCAATCTCGCCGGACTGAATCTCGACGACGCCGCTGTATGGTTCGCGCATCGCTAGGTCGTAGATGATGCGCAGCGTACCCTTGCCCACGACCTCGCCCACGCGCAGCTTCTCGCCCACCTTGGAGGGAAGCGAGGCGGCGGGGTTGCCCACATAGCCCTTGACGCTTCCGTCCGATTTGGCCGTCACGGTGATATTGCCCAGCGATCCATCCCCGTTGAAGACGATGGAGAGCGCATCCTTGTCGCCCTTCATCATCGTTCCCATCATGGCAGCAGCCGTGAGCGTGCGGCCCAGGGCAGCCGTGGCCGTGCGCGACAGCTCGTGCATGCGTCGCGCATTCTCCACGAGCCCGCGCGAGTACACGGCAAAAGCGCGGATGGTCCCGTTGGCTGCGGTGGCGCGCACCACGTGGTCACGCTTCATGTTGATAACGTTCATGCCCAATTCCAATCTATGAGGTCGAGAGGCTCGCCATCTAGGCGTGCTTCGACGAGTTCGTCATTTGCGTCATAAACAAGCTTGAGCGAGAAGAAGGGCTGCTCGGGGTCGGCGATGAGCTTGAGGAAGACCTCGTCGCCCTTCCAATGCGGTAAGTCCAGGAGCTCGTCTTTGGGCACCCATTCTAATATGCCCTCGTTACAGCTCCGTACCGTACCCGTCCAGCCCGTGATCGTGAAGAGGTGCATGTACTCCGTCACCCAACGGCTGGACACGAAGGTGACGATGCCGCGGTAACACCACCTGTGCGGCGTTAGGCCCGTCTCTTCGCGCACCTCGCGCATCATGCATTCCTCGGGACTTTCGTCGGCCTCGAACTTACCGCCGATGCCAATCCACTTGCCCTTGTTGACGTCATGCTCCTTCTTCACGCGATGGAGCATGAGGTAGGCGCTTCCATCATCTATGTAACACAGCGTAGTCTGAACGCTCACGGCTCACTCTCCTCTGACCTCGGGAATGAGACAGCTGCTCTGAGCAACTGTCTCATTTACAGCGCTTCGCGCCTTCGGTCGAAATGACAGGATAATGCAACCCCATCTCGCACAGTATAGAATGAGTAGATACGCACAACACACGAAAGGCGGACCATCCATGGCAGCATCCATCGCCCGCAAGACGGGGAAGGTCATCGGCATCATCGTCGCGATACTCATCGTCTTCATCCTCGCATTGGTCGCCTTCCTCACCGTCACGGAATACAATCCGCCCGCCACGCAGGAAATCGAGATTCACGGCGTAGCCCAGGAAACGCTCGAGCCCGGGCAGAGCATTAGCGTCGTCACCTGGAACGCGGGCTACGGCGGCCTCTCCAAGCAGGCCGACTTCTTCATGGACGGGGGCGATGGCGTGCGCACCGTCTCGCATGATGGCGTCCTGGCAAACCTCGCCGGCATCGAGGACGAGCTCGCCACCCTCGGCCCCGACGTTGTCTTTCTCCAGGAAGTCGACCAGGATTCCGAGCGCACCTACGGCATCAACGAGCGTGCTCGGCTTGCCGCGGCGTTTGCCCCCGAATACGCATCAGCCTATGCCCTCAACTTCGACGTAGCCTACATTCCCTATCCCCTGCCGCCCATCGGCGCCGTCGAAAGCGGCATCATGACGCTCTCGCGCATACAGCCAAGCAGCGCCGAACGTGTGCAACTCCCCTGCCCGTTCTCCTGGCCCGTGCGCCTTGGCAACCTCAAGCGCTGCCTGCTCGTCGAGCGCATCCCCCTCACAGACAGTGACACCGAGCTCGTACTCGTAAACCTGCATCTTGAGGCCTACGACGATGGCGAGGGCAAGGCGACGCAGACAGCGCAGCTCGCTCAGCTGCTGCAGGAGGAACGCGCGAAGGGCAACTACGTCATCGCCGGCGGCGACTTC
>CABURF010000017.1 GCA_902493755.1 uncultured Coriobacteriia bacterium | reverse complement strand
ATGAATATCAAGACGCAAGTCATGCCGTTGAGAGGCGCCATTGCGATCCTTTGCACGCTGGCGTTGGCACTGGCTCTCGTGCCCGTTGCGGCGCTTTCTGCCCATGCGGACAATCCCGCAGGCGGCACGAGCGGTGAGTGCACCTGGACAATCGATGGCGCAGGCACCCTCACCATCGCCCCTGCCAATGGCTCAAGCGGCACGCTTGCCAACCTCGAGTATCATACGGGCAACAGCGCTCCATGGCTCGAGCACCGTAGCGCCATCAGATCCGTGATCGTCAAGCCTGGTGTTAAGGCGAACGAGAACCTGAGCGGCATGTTCGCTGACTGTGCATTCATCACGTCCATCGACCTGGCTGGTCTGGACACCACCCGCACCACGAGCATGGAGAGCATGTTCCTCGGATGCACCCGCCTTGCATCCGTTGATGCGACGAAGCTCTCCACGGCCAATGTCGAGGACATGACCATGATGTTCAAGGGCTGTTCGGCTCTCACCTCTCTTGACGTTTCCGGGTTCAACACATCGAAGGTCATCAAGATGCAGGCCATGTTCGAGTCGTGTACGGAGCTGAGCACGTTGAACGTATCGGGCTTTGATACCTCAAAAGTCGAGGTCATGACGGGCATGTTCGCGAGTTGTCCGCGCCTGTCATCTCTCGATGTCTCCAGGTTCGACACCTCGCGCGTGACGCACATGGACAGCATGTTCTCTGGTTGCGCCTCGCTCGGTTCCCTGGACGTTTCGAACTTCGACACCTCGCGCGTCGCGGTCATGGGCAACATGTTCTCCGGCTGTTCCTCCATCGGCTCGCTCGATGTCTCGAAATTCGACACCTCCGATGTCATCAGCATGGAGGGCATGTTCTATGGCTGCAAGGCGCTCCGCTCGCTGGATCTCTCGAACTTCGACACCTCCAAGGTGACAAGGATGGAGCTTGGCCCCTACAAGATGTTCGGTGGCTGTGATGATCTTGCCGAGGTGAAGCTCGGTACTGGCTTTAGCTTCAAGGGCGCGAGAAACGAAGTGCTTACGACATTGCCCGAGGGCGAATGGCGTTCGGCCGCCCTGGACAGGACCTTCACGGCTGCGCAGATCGCCGCCGATCGTAACAACGCGGCTGATAGCTACAGCAGGTACATTCCGGATGATCCCGAGAAGCCCAGGCCTACGGAGCCCCAGGGCGATCGCATCACGATGTTCCGCCTGTACAACCCCAACTCCGGCGAGCACTTCTACACGTCGAGCGAGGTCGAGCGCGACAATTGCGTGGTCAACGGCTGGAACGACGAGGGCATCGGTTGGATTGCCCCGTCCGAGGGCCAGCCGGTCTATCGTCTCTATAACCCCAACTTGCCCGGTGAGCATCACTACACGATGAGCACCGTCGAGAAGAATAACCTCACAAGCCTGGGTTGGATTGACGAAGGCGTGAGGTGGTATTCGGGTGGATATACGCCGCTCATGCGCGAGTACAATCCCAATGAGTATGCGAACAATCACAACTACACGTCCAGCGAAGTCGAGCACAACCATCTTGTTAGCATTGGTTGGAACGACGAGGGCATAGGTTGGTATGGAATCGAGGGGCGCTAACGCATCCTGGAAAGATGGCGCCTAGCGCACGAAGGAGGAATTCATGGAGATTTCGAAGTCAACACATTGGAGAGTCGCGAGGGCGCTGCTTGCCGCGTTCTGCGCATGCGCGATCGCCTTGGCGGCCACGCTGGCTGCGCAACCTGCCCAGCAGGCCTATGCGGCTAACGGCAAGACGGGCGCCGAGGTCATGTTCCGTCTCTACAATCCCAACTCTGGCGAGCACTTCTACACGTCGAGCGAGGTCGAGCGCGACAATTGCGTGAATAACGGCTGGGATGACGAGGGCAGGGGCTGGGTTGCCCCCACCGAGGGCGAGCCGGTATATCGCGTCTACAATCCCAACGCCGGCGAGCATCACTACACGATGAGCACTGTCGAGCGTGACAGCCTTGTTGCTATAGGCTGGGTTGACGAGGGCGAGCGCTGGCGCTCCAACGCCACGAAGCACGTTGTGCTGTACCGCCTCTACAACCCCAACGAGTTTGCGAATAACCATCACTACACCAAGGATGCTGGCGAACGAGATATTCTGGTAAGCAAGGGATGGAAGTACGAAGGCGAGAGTTGGTATGGCACGGAGTATTACGCCGATATCGAGGTGAAGGGTCTGGGCACCATCACGGTCTCCCTCGATGCCACTGCCGCTCCCGAGACGGTCGATAACTTCGTAACGCTTGCCAATAAGGGCTTCTACAATGGACTTGGTTTCCATCGCATCATCAAGGACTTCATGATGCAGGGTGGCGATCCGCTGGGCACGGGCAGCGGCGGTAGCGGCGAGAATATCTATGGCGAGTTCGCCGACAACGGCTTCGATAATCCCGTCTCGCACACGAGGGGTGCGATTTCGATGGCCCGCTCTACCGATCCCAACTCCGGCAGCTCGCAGTTCTTCATCTGCCACAAGGATGTGACTGACTTGGATGGTCACTATGCCGCGTTTGGTCATGTCATCGACGGTATCGAGATCGTGGACAAGATTTGCGACGAGATTGGCAAGCCCGGTGACGATCCTGGCAACGGAATGATTGATAGGGATAAGCGCCCCGTCATCGAGAAGATCACGACGGGCCTGCTCTAAGCAGGAGCGAGAACGGGGCAGCTGCTTTGGTGGCCGCCCCGTTCCGTCAAGCAAAACAAGACGGGCCGGCATGATGCCGGCCCGTCCTTGTGTGATGCCCCTATTGTTTGAGATGGGGTTTTGGCATGTGTGCGTATTATATAGGTGCGGTACCTCACCAAGCGCACACGAAACACACATGCAAAAAAACAGGCCAGGGACATAAGTCTCTGGCCTGCGCTTTTCATGGTGGGGCATAAGGGATTCGAACCCCTGACGTACTGATTCGTAGTCAGTCCCTCTATCCAGCTGAGGTAATGCCCCGATGAAGCCTGAACATAATACCACCGCAGCCGACCATGTCAACACTGCTCTTTTGCATTGAACCAGACAAAAGTGCCCCGGCGGGCTTTGTCTGGTTGCCATCATGCGCACGCGCCACGCAGCATTCCTCCCATCACTGCAACGTGCTATGATTTCGCAATACGTGTGAATTCCAACTGGAGGTTAATCATGTGCGCAAATGGCGTAAACACCCAGCAGCTCAAGGATACGGTCAATCAGATTGACGAGACGGTTGCTTTGACAAGGCGCTGGACGCATCGCATGTACCATCTCGCGTCCGATGGGCAGATGGAGCGCACCGCCATGCAGCTCCAGAAGATCCAGATGGAGCTCGATAACGTGCGCGAGATGCTTACCGAGGCTCAAGATGCCATCGAGCGTGATGACGCCGACACGGGCGTAACGGTCACCGCTGTCTAAGCTTTCTATGACGCAGGCCCAAGACACCACGCTCGTCGTGCTCGCGAATGCGCCTCTCGACGTGCGTGTGGCTTCTGCCCTGCAATCCGCTGCGCAGGCGCTCGGTTATGCGGATGGCTGCGCCATCGTGCAGCTTGCCGGCATCGATGACCTCAAGCGCTTCGTCTTCGAGGCGGACCCCTGGTCACTCATCGCAATCGATGACGCCTCGATTGATGCCTTACGCAGGGCTTTCGATCTAGACGAGCAGGCCTTTGCCGCAGATGCTCCCGCGCATGTCACGGGCTATCGGCTCGTTGCCGTGCCCGGATTTGCTGCCTGCCTTGATGAGCCAGAGGCCAAGCGCGTGGCATGGGTTCGCATGCAGGCAGCCGCTCATCCGGGCAATCCGCTCGACTAGTCCGAATGCGGCGTGTATCACCTTGTAACGTTTGTGCTATCATTCCGATTTGCGTCGAATTGGCACGGAGAGCTGGCCGAGTTGGCTGAAGGCGCTCGCCTGCTAAGCGAGTATAGGGTTAGATAGCCCTATCTGGGGTTCGAATCCCCAGCTCTCCGCCAGACGCTTTTTTGTTGTCCAGAAGAAAGGAACTCTGTGAAACCCCGACCTCACAGTAGTTAGCCTTTCCGGACCTCCTCTAGGCGGCCCGGTGGGGCCGTCGTTTCGCCACGCATATCAGAACTGCGCGCGGGTCGCACCCGCGCGGTCTCACCTGCGCGGCGCACAGGTATGAATAGAGGAGTCCACCCGCATGATCTATCTGCGTCAGATTCTCAAGCAACCCGTCTTCGATAAGGACGGCGAACAAATCGGCGTTATCAGTGACTTGGCCATCGCCACCGGCGAGGTCTTCCCGCGTGTTACCTCGCTGGCTTTTATTGGTCCGCGCAAGACTCCTTTTATGATTTCGTGGCGCAAGTACGTTGACTCCTATGATGGCAGCTGCGTGCGTCTCAACGTGCCATCGTCGGATATTCGCTTCTCGTATCTGCAGCCCGATGAGGTGCTGCTCGCTCGTGATTTGCTCGACAAGCAGATTGTCGACACGCAGGGCATGAAGGTCGTGCGCGTTAACGACCTCAAGCTTTCCGATAGTCCGGCGGGTCTGCGCCTGCTCGGTGCCGAGACAGGCATCCGCGGCCTGCTCTTCGGCATCTCACCGCATCTCGAGAAGGCCGTCAACGCCATCGCGACGGCTTTTGGGCATCCGCTCAAGGAGCGTCTCATCGCGTGGAACTACATGGAACTCATCGAGCGGGACATGTCGCAGATCAAGCTCTCCGTGAGCCACAAGCGTCTGCATGACATGCATCCGGCCGATGTCGCCGATATCATCGAGCAGCTCGAGCCGCAGCATCGCCAAGCTGTCTTCGACAAGCTCGACGCTGGTCAGGCAGCCGATGCGGTTGCCGAACTCGAGGACGAGTTCCAGGCCGATGTTATCGAGGACATGACCACGAGTCGTGGCGCCGCCGTCCTCAACGAGATGGATCCGGATGACGCCGCCGATATCATTGGCGATCTACCTTACGATAAGGCTGAGAAACTCCTACGTCTCATGGGTGTCGAGGAGTCGGCCTCGGTGCGGTCGTTGCTCGGCTACAAGGAAGAGACGGCCGGCGGTATCATGACCACCGATTTCCTTGCCGTGAACAATGATCTAACCGTCTCGGATGCCATCGAGGCTATACGCAAGATGGATGAGAATCAGGAGAGCATCCACTACCTTTACCTCGTGTCCGACAACGATGTGCTCACTGGTGTACTCAGCCTGCGCACGCTTGTCATCGCCAAGCCCGAGATGTCACTCGATGAGCTTAGCACGAAGGAGCTTCTCACCGTGCATCCCGACCTCGACCAGGAGGAGTGCGCGCAGACCATTGCCAAGTACGACTTGCTTGCCATTCCTGTCGTCGACGAGCAGGGCGTCATGCTCGGTGTCGTCACTGTCGATGATGCCATGGACGTTTTGGAAGAGGAGCACGAGGAAGACCTGCAGCAACGCTCCATCTCGAGTCCCTGGGTCATCGGCATCATCGTCGCGCTGCTCATCGTTATCGGCGTGCTCATCTTCATGCTCAATAGCTAAAGGTCGATACTGTGACGAACGAGAAACTGACAGAACGTGAGGGATTGCAGCAGGGCAAATCGGCTCCACGCAAGAAGAACCGCGTCCTCATCGTGCTCGCAGCGCTTGGTCCTGGCGTTGTCGCTGCAATGGCAGGCAACGATGCTGGCGGCATCTCGACGTACTCGACTATCGGTGCCAAGTTTGGCTATGGGACCTTATGGATCATTCCCATCATGATGGTGATGCTCGCCATCGTGCAGGAAGGCGCTTCGCGCATGGGCGCGGTGACGGGCAAGGGCTTCGCGTCGCTCATTCGCGAGCAGTTTGGCGTGCGTTTAACCGCGCTCGCCATGATTGCCGTGCTCATCGAGAGCGGCGCTGCCACGCTTTCGGAGTTTGCCGGTATCGCCGCTGGCATGGAGCTCTTTGGCGTGAGCAAGTACATTGCGGTTCCCGTTGCCGGCGTTGTCGTGTGGCTGCTTGTCATGGGCGGCAGCTACAAGCGTGTCGAGAAAGTGTTTCTTGCTATCAGTTGCGTGTTCGTGACGTATATCGTCGCAGCGTTTCTTGCGCAACCCAATTGGGGTGAGGTGGGCCTGTCCCTCGTGATTCCCCATTTCGAGAATAACCCGAGCTTCATCAGTCTGGTGATTGCCACCGTGGGCACCACCATCGCTCCCTGGATGATCTTCCTGACGCAGAACAACGTCGTGGATAAGGGCGTCACGCCAGACGAGCTCCCGCTCGAGCGCGTCGATGCCATTGGCGGTGCAATCGTCGCATGTGCAGTTGCGGGCTTCATCATTATCACGACGGGCACCGTCCTGTATCCGCAGGGGATCACCGTGGATAGTGCTGCCGCAGCCGCAACGGCACTCACGCCCATTGCCGGGCAATACGCCACGATTCTCTTCGGCGTTGGTCTCGTTGCGGCAAGCTTCCTTGCCGCCTGCGTCGTTCCGCTCGTGGCTTCAAGCGCTATCTGCGAGGCATTTGGTTGGGAGCGTGGCGTGGACCGGGGTTGGAATGATGCCCCCGCATTCCGAGGCATCTACACCGCCATGATTGTCATCGGCGTCGTGGTGACGCTCATCCCTGACGTCAGCCTCATCAGCATCATGCTCATCGCGCAGTTTGTCAGTGGCGTGTTGCTGCCGGTGCTGCTCATCTTCATGGTGCTCATTCTCTCCGACCGTCATGTCATGCGCGCGTACACCAACCGCCGTCTACTCACCGCGCTCATCTGGGTGCTCATCGTGGTAGTCTTCGTGCTGACGATAGGCTGTTTGGTCATGACCGTGCTCGGTTTTTGAGGTGAGAGATGCGTTGCTGGGAAGACAGGGGTTGCCACGGGGCGATGTCGAAGGACTGCCCGCATGATGCCACGGGCGTCTGTCCGCGCGACTGCATCAACACCATATGCGATTGCGCCTGGTACGAGCGCGCCGGTGCCATGGAAATGCTCGATGCCTATGATGTGGACTTCAGCGCAGCTCGCAAGGAGAACTGCCATAACTGCCGCTTCTTTCTCTCACGGGCTCCCAAGATTGCGTAGCAAGACGAAAGCCGCCGGGGCGGGTTTCGTCTTGACAATGAGACAATGTCTCTGAGCAACTGTCTCATTTGCCTGGTCAGCGTGCCCTCTCATACCAATTGCATGAGCGAGCTCGTGTGTTTGCGCGCCAAATGCGTTCGATTTGGGACGGTCGGCATGAGGGGTGTGACCCCTTCTCCCATAGGCTCTACCCAGGAGCCGTAGCTGACGGAGTGCCGTCAGCAAAGGAGAGGAGGGCTTGTCATGAGCCGAAGAGTCGAAGTGGCCGAACACGGTACGTCTCCCAAGGAGGTAATCAAGACACCGCGATATGCATGGGTGATTCTCGCAATCACGTACTTTGCGAGTATTACCGCGCCTCTGGGGCAGTTCAAGGTCACGGCAATCGCCGGAGAAATTATTGGTGCCTATAGCCTTAACTATGCGTCATTTGGCATGCTGATGACCTGCCTTGCGATTATTGGCGCGATTCTCGCGTTCCCGGCCGCGTTCATCTGCCGCAAGATTGGTCTCAAGGCAACCTGCATTCTGGCGATGAGCTGCATCATCGTCGGAGGATTGATTGAGGTTGCTACCGGATCAATGATCCTACTCTATCTTGGTCGTTTCGTCGAAGGCGTCGGACTAGGACTCATCGGCGTGGCTTCGCCGACAATCATATCGCTCTGGTTCCCGGAGAAGACCCGTGGACTTGCCCTGGGTGTCTGGTGCACGTGGGTGCCTATGGCCATTACCATCGACTTCAACGTCGCACCGGCCATGGCCCAGGCGATGGGATGGCAGTCGGTCTTCTATGGTGTGGTGGTCATTACGGCTATCGCGCTCGTGCTGTTCATCGCGTTCTATCGTCAGCCGGTAGGAAAGAGCAGTATTCCCAACTACGGTGTCGAAGGAAGCATGGGCGATTGCTTCAAGTATCTCAAGAACAAGTATATCTGGATACTTGGTTTGACCTTCCTGGTGTTTAACTTCATCCAGGGCGGTGTCGTGAACACCTACTATCCCACGTACCTTTCCTCCATGGGATTTGATGCGGGCACGGCAGGATTCATGACCTCGATCATCACGCTCATCGGATTCGTCATGAACCCGCTTTCGGGCGCATGGTCTGATCGTCTGCCAATCAACAAAAAGTTCATCCTCGTGGCTCTGTTTGCCGCCACGAGTTTCATTGGCTTCATCGTGGGCTTTCCGGAGGTCATGGGGCCGTTCAGCATGGTGGGTATCTGGTTCTTCATCGTGCTCATGGGATTTTCCGCAGCCTTTGGCGGCGGCGGCAGTCGTCCCCTCGCGCCGACGATTCTGTCGAGCTCGGCCATGGCGGCAACGCTCGGCATGGCGGTCATGCAGTTTACGCAATGCTTTGGGCAGATGCTCGCTCCTGTCTATGGCGCATGTCTCGATGCTGGCCTTGGTTGGGTTGGCACCGCGTGGGTGACGGTCATTCCGCTTTCCGTTATTGCGCTCATCCTTTCGTTCTTCATCAAGCCCGGCGGCAAAACCGCGCCAGGCGATAGCGAAAACGTTATGGGTATCGGCATGAGGGAGTCGGCAAGTTTTGCGCGGACTTGTGCCATGTTCGCCATTGTCGTTGTAGGCACTGGCCTTGGTGGCATGACGCAGATCGCGCTTAACACGATGGCGGTCGTTGTACTCGACGATCTCGGCTCTGAAATAGGCTGGGGACAATGGCTCGCCACGCTTTATATCTTTGCAATGGGGGCGGCGGTTCCGCTTGCATCATATCTGCAGCGGCGCTTTTCCATACGCACCCTCATGCTGATGTCCTATGGACTCTATTTGGTAGGGTCCTTGTGCGACTATCTTGCCATCGACTTTGCAATGCTGCTCGTTGGACGCATTCTCGAGGCTCTTGGCACGGGCATACTCATGCCTTTGCTTCAGACAATCGCCATGACTCGGTTTCCCGAAAATCGCTATGGTACCGCGATGGGCATTGCCGGCATTGCGCTTGGGTTTGCTCCCAATATCGGGCCAGTCGTGGGCGGTGCGCTGTGCGATGCGGTTGGCTGGCGTGCGATGTTCCTCATTCTTTCCGTTGCCTCGATGCTGCTCATAATCTTGACGCTTCTCGTTGTTAACAAGCGCAGCGTGAGAGAACCTGACGCAAGACTCGACTGGGGTTCCCTTGCCTTTTCTACATTGGGGTTTGGTGGCGTGTTGCTGGGGTTCACTGCTGTGGCCAATATGCCACTCGATCATGCTCTCGTCTGGGTGCCCGTTTTTGTGGGCTGCCTGTGCATATGGCTTTTTGTAAGACGACAGAGCCGCGTTGCACAGCCGCTTGTTAACTTGCGTATATTTGGCTTTCGCAATTACCGAAGGGCGATGGTGACGCAATGTCTGCTCTACGGCTGCTTCGTCGGCATGACCCTCATCATTCCTCTCACCGTGATCGATGGTACTGGTCATACTGCTTTTGAGGCAGGGCTTGTGCTTCTTCCCGGAGCGCTTGCCGCGTTTGTCTTTGAGCCGGGTGCGGGCGTGGCATCCGACAGGTTTGGGGTGCGCAGGGTTGCCGTCTTTGGCGGCGCGTTTCTCTTTGTTGGGGCATTTGGTATCGCGCTTGTTCCCCTAGCTGCACCATTGTGGGTTTTCGCGATGTTCCAGACCTTGCGCTGTATTGGCCTTACGACGCTTATTCCCTGTACGACGGCATGGGGGCTCGGTCCTTTGGGTTCGGAGAGGCTAACGCCGGATGGATCTGCGGCGCTTATCATGATGCGCCAAATCGCCGCGGCGCTTTCAACGGCGTGCATGGTGTTTTTGCTCAAGGTCTTTGAACAATGGGGTAATGCTGATCTGGGATTTCACGCCGCACTTGGCTTCTCGGGCATGCTCGGGTTGTTGACGCTCGTGTTTGTTATCGCCTTCGTTCGTTGCGCAAATGAGTCAATGCGGACAAGCAAGAAAGAGGTCTAGATGAGCAAACTCAAGGAGGGCTATCGCTGCAAGGTCTGTACCTTCTGCGGGCGCTGTTTCGAAGATGAGGAATCAGGTCAGGAGACTCCCCCTGTTTGGAAAGGGCAGCGTTGCGAGGTGTGCGTTGAATGCGGCGCATGTCTACGAGCTTGGGGTGTCTTTTCTGGTGATGACGTAGATGCCGTCAGTCATGCCACCAATTGGGCAGATGCCTTCAAGGTGATGGATGATGGCAGTGCCGGCGCACCACCTCCCATTCCAGGCGCTCCCGGCGAATGCGATGCCGTGACGGGTGCCACGCCTGGTGTCGCGACCGCGTGCAGAGAGCTCGGGCTAGATGACATGGCGAACCTTGCCGGCAAGCTCGGCATCAAGCCGCCTGGGCAAGCATAGCAGATAAAAGTGCTCCGGCGACATTTGTCTGGTTTCCCTGCTCAGAGCCTCATACCAATGTACTGAGTGCTCAATTTTAGTCACTCCATCCGCCTGAAACTCGCGTTTTAACTATAACGATGCCAAGGCCGTTTTCACGGCGAATTTAAATTACGAATGCTCGAGTTCGTTTCGCCAATGCGAAATCACTGCCCGGATACGCGCGCATGAAGCAGGTGTGCGCTCGTTATCCGGAGAGAGGGCCTAGAGGGGAAGCCTCGAGAAAGTTTTTAGGTTAGGCATGAAACGAATAGGGAAGAGAAGGAGGAATCATGTCTGAAGCAGATGTGGTCGAGTATCACTGGAGCGAGACCAACGGCAAGAAGTATCGCCGCGGTAGCAGGCAATTCAAGAAAGTGGATGTTGGCATCGAGCCAACGCCTGCAGCAGAGACTCCAAAGGTTCCATGGAAATGGGAAGAGGACGGCATGACCGTCATCCGCGGAACGGCCCGTTCCGCACCGGGCTGCCACAACGTCTGCGGCATCCTGAGCTACGTCAAGGACGGCAAGCTCGTCAAGGTCGAGGGCGACCCGGAGGACCCGTACAACCAGGGCCGCCTGTGCTCCAGGTGCCTGTGCATCCCGGACTACGTCTACCACGAGGACAGGCTGCTCTACCCGATGAAGCGCAAGCGCGAGGACCGCGGCAAGGACAAGTTCGAGCGCATCACCTGGGACGAGGCCTACGACATCATCGTCGAGAACTTCAAGAAGGTGGCCGACGAATACGGTGCTGATAAGATCGCCTGTTGCCAGGGCACCGGCCGCGACATCCACCAGATCACCCGCATCAACGCGTCATGTGGCTCGCCCAACGAGGGC
>CABURF010000016.1 GCA_902493755.1 uncultured Coriobacteriia bacterium | reverse complement strand
CATGGCGGGCTACATCGTGCTCGGCCTTCCCTGCGGCCTGCTGTGCCAGCAAGCCGGGATGGACTGGGCGATGGTCCTCATCATGTGCGTCATCTTCTATTCCGGTGCCGGCCAGTACATGATTCCCAACATGTGGCTCGCGGGCAATCCGCTGCTTTCCATCATCTTGAGTGTGTCGCTCGTGAACACGCGTCAGATGCTCTACGGTGCCTCGCTCTCGCGCTATTGCGAATCGGCGAGCAAGCGCCTTGCTTTCCTTTTTGGTGCGACGGTCACCGACGAGTCCTTCGGCGTCAACCTCGCGCGCTTCGAGAATGGCGGTTGGGACGTGAAGCGCGCCACGGTCGTCAACCTGTGCAGCCAGTCGTCGTGGGCGTTTGCCTGCGTCATGGGCGCGCTCATCGGCAATCTCGTGTCGGTGCCTACCGCCATCGCGTCGTTTGCCATGACTTCGATCTTCATTTGCCTGCTGTGCATGCAGAAGATCACGACGACGAATCTCGTCACCGTCGGCGTGGCGGTTCTGGGCGTGTTGCTGTGCAAACTCACGGGCCTTTCCGGGCCTGCGATTTTGCTTGGCGCGCTGGCAGGCATGTTCGCCGGCTACATTCATGCGACGATCACGAAACCAGGTGAGCACGCATGAGCTGGCTTGATTTCACTATCATTACGGTATCGGTCACGCTCACGATGCTCGCATGTCGCGTGATTCCCGTATTTGCGCTCAAGGGGCGCACGTTGCCCGCCAATGCGGTGCGATTGCTCAACCTCATTCCGCCTGCGGCCTTCGCCGCGCTGGTCGCCAACGATCTTATTGTCCTCGATAGCTGGGCGACGGGCCCGTGGCCGGCAATGATTCCATGGATTTCCGCCGCTCTGGTATTTTTGGTTGGCTATAAGACGAAGTCGCTCGTCTGGTGCATCGTCGCGGGTGTCGTCTCCTACGCGCTGCTCATGCTCCTCTAATAATCCCCATTTGACCATGATTTGAGACAGCGCGTCAGGCACGTTGTCTCGTTGTCTCGCCTGAACAAAATGTGCAGAACGCGCATTATGCGAGAACAGTCCCGCATGCCGTAGTAAAATCAACAGACTTGGTTTCTCGTAGGCACGGAGTGTGAATGGCCAAAGGTAGTTCGAAAAGCACGGTTCTCAAGAATGCGCAGAGAGTCGCCGCCGCCACTTCGATGGATTCCGTTGCGATTAACGCCGGAAAGTACGATGCGAAGAACCGCACGAAACAAAGTGAGGTGAAGCCTGCAAAGCCCGCTTCGCCCGCGCATTCCAAGAAACCCGAAAAGAAAATGAGCGCCGCGAAAAAAGCGCTCATCGTATGTGTTGCCGCGATGATCGTCGTTTTCGGATGCTGTTGCTTTGCGTTTGCTTCGGTTGAGGAGTCCCGGTCGCAATTTGTCCCGGAGACGACCATGCTCGATGGTCAGATTGACATTTCGGGCATGACGCGCGACCAGCTGCACGAGCTTGTTGCCCGGCGTGTCGACGGCAATATCGGCACGACGATCACTCTGAGCGCAGGAGATACGAGCCATTCGATCGAGATGTCGGAGATTGGCGCCATTGACATAAACGCGACCGTGGAGCGGGCTTTTGCCCCATATCGCGACAATCCTGTCGTGCGCGTCATCGCGACGATTGGCGAGCTCGTGGGCGCAGAGCCGGAGACGCGTGACGTGGGTCTCGTATGTGTGGTCGATCACGATGCGCTCGTCAATCGTGTGGCTGCCATTGCGCAGCAGACCAACACGCCTGCCAAGAGTGCGGGCTATGCCTACGACGAGGTCACCAATGCGCTCGTAATTGCCGAGGCCACGCAGGGCGTCGTGATGGACGAGGCGACGACGGTCACGCGTATCGAAGACGCGCTTGACGTTTCTGGTGACGGCGACTCCAACCGTCTGGCCATCCAGGCCGAGGCAATGCTGAGCGAGCCGGAGTCCCAGCCCATTGGTCAGGCCATCTTCGTCGACACGCGTGGCTGCCGGGTGAGCCTCTACGAGGAAGGCGAGGTTGTTGCGACTTACCCCTGCACGCCGGGCATGTCGGGCTATGCAACACCCAAGGGCGACTTTTTCCTTTCGTACAAGGATTCGGCACCTACCTGGTATAACCCGCATAGTTCTTGGTCGGAGGGCATGGAGGAGACCATTGGTCCTGGCCCTTCTAACCCACTTGGTTTGCGTGCGCTCGCGGTTAGCTGCGGAGGGGGCATCTTCCTGCACGGCACGACGAACACCGGCGGTTTGGGTTCCCCCGGTAGTCATGGTTGCGTGCGCCTGTCCAATAACAACATCGTCGAGCTGTATGACCGGGTATCTACCGGCATTCCCATCATCATTCGCTAGATTCAAGGAGCAACTATGGAATCGACCCTGTATCTTGACCTTTCGACCGACGCGACGCGCAAGTCCATATTCGGGCAGCTCGTCGCCGCCACACCCGAGCAGCGTCGCGGCAATATCGGCGTCGTCGTGGGTGACGAAAGCATCCCCGCCAAGGCACAGCTGCACGACCTCGCCGATGTCGAGCGCGCCATCGGCACCTCGGTGGCCAGCGATTGGACCAAGGAGGAAGCCAAGCAGGTGTATCGCATTCTGGCGCAAGCCGAGGCTCAGGTGCACGGGTGCGATATAGAGCAGACGCATTTTCACGAAGTCGGCCTCGGCATGACCGTGCGCGAGATTCTGGGCATGTGCTGTGCAATCGAGCAGATCAATCCAAGCAAGGTCATCGCCTCGAAGGTGCAGGTTGGCAGTGGCAAGGTCGAGTGTGCGCATGGTGTGCTCGACATTCCCGCACCGGCGACCGCCGCCATCTTCGATCGTTATCACATTCCGCTTGCCGAGCCGCGTTTTGAGGGTGAGCTGTGCACGCCCACTTCGGCAGCATTCATTGCGCGTTACGTGGAGGAGTATCAATGAGCAGACTTATCGGCATAGACTTAGGTACGACCAACTCTTGCGTTGCGGTGATGGAGGGCGGGCATCCCGTTGTCATCGCCAATGCGGAAGGCTCGCGCACGACGCCGTCGGTTGTGGCGTTCACGAAGAAGGGCGAGCGCCTCGTGGGTGAGATCGCCAAACGCCAGGCTGCCATGAACCCCGAGCGCACGATTGGCTCGGTCAAACGTCAGATGGGCTCGACCACGCCCATCCGCATCGATCGCAAGAAGTATCTGCCACAAGAGATTTCCGCCATGATTCTCGCCAAGCTCAAGACCGACGCCGAAAGCTACCTAGGTGAGCCGGTCACCGATGCGGTTATTACCGTGCCGGCGTACTTCACCGATGCCCAGCGTCAGGCAACCAAGGACGCCGGGGTCATCGCCGGGCTCAACGTGCAGCGTATCGTCAACGAGCCCACGGCAGCGGCGCTTGCCTATGGCGTGGACAAGGAGGAAAACAGGGCCGTCATGGTCTATGACCTTGGCGGCGGCACCTTCGACGTCTCGGTGCTTTCCATCAACGGAGGCGTAATCGAGGTGCTCGCCACGGCCGGCGACAATCACTTGGGTGGCGATGACTTCGATGCGCGTCTCGTCGAAGAGTTATTGCGCCGTTTCAAGGCGCAATACGGCGTAGACATTTCGGGCGATGCGGCGGCGATGAATCGCCTTGCCGAGGCAGCCGAAGGGGCAAAACGCGAGCTTTCGTCGGTTTCCACGACGACAATCAACCTGCCTTTCCTCGCCAGCGATGGCGGACAGCCCCTGCACTTCGAGACGCAAGTCACGCGTGATGAGTTTGAGCGTCTGACCACGGATTTGGTTGAGCGTACGATGGGGCCGTGCAAGCGCGCTTTGGCCGACGCTCACATGGGTCCCGGTGATATCGGAAAGGTGCTCATGGTGGGCGGATCGAGTCGCATGCCGGCTGTCAAACGGGCGGTCAAGCAGCTTACGGTCAAGGATCCCTCCGAGTCCATCAATCCCGACGAATCCGTCGCGCTTGGTGCCTGCCTGCAAGCTGGTGTGCTAGCCGGCGACGTGGGAGGCTTGCTGCTGCTTGACGTGACGCCGCATTCGCTGGGTATCGAAGTCGTGGGCGACGTCATGTCGGTGCTCATCCCACGTAACTCGACGTTGCCGACTACGAAGAGCGACATCTACACTACGGTTTCGCCCATGCAGACCACCGTCGAGATAAACGTGCTGCAGGGGGAGAGTCCCAAAGCAAGCGAGAACACATCATTGGGCAAGTTCATGCTGGGCGGGTTGCGCCTGGGAATGAAGAAGCCTCAGGTGGAGGTCACCTTCGAGATTGACGCTAACGGCATCGTACATGTCACGGCTCGCGATCTCGAGACCAACAAGGCGGCCAACATCTCGATTGAAGGGTCGTCTAACATGTCGCAGCGCCAGATTGAGGCGGCGACCAAGAGGCTCACGGACGGCAAGTAACGCTTCGGCATCGTGCCTGTACGGCAGTGAAAACGCTCTGCGCTCGTGTATGATGATGAGATAAGTTGACAGGGTGTGACAGAAGCCCCGTCCCCCTGTCACACCCAACCGCGAGGAGAAAGCAGGCGCATGGAAAAGAACGTGAAGAAGACGATCATCATTCCGCTGATTATCACGATCGTCGTCATCGGGATTCTCTACTACGTGACTATCCCGCCCATCAACATCCAGAGCGTGCAGTTCTGGAACTTTCTGATCTGGTGTCTCGTCATCATCGCGGTGTGCTTTGGCGTTCCGCGTGCGCACGACGCCTCGACCAGCTTCATCTCCGATTTCATCGAGGGCATCAACCGCGAGGGCTTTGGCTACATCTTCAAGTTCCGCGAGCGTCGCGCGGCTCGCAAGCAGGCTAAGGCGAATGGCGACAAGTCCGCCGTGCCCAAGCGCAGCTGGCTGTTTTGGGTCATCGCGCTCGTCATTTTCCTCTTCCTCGGCATCTTCGTCGGGCAGATTGCGAGTTCTCCGCTCTTCAACGCACGAGCCTACTCGGGTCTTCTTGAGGTCAAGGAGGGCAATTTCGCCGAGGACATCTCCGAGATTTCGATGAAGAGCGTGCCCGTCGTCGATCGTGATACGGCCGTCCGTCTTGGTTCGCGTACCATCGGCGAGATGAGCGACCTGGTGAGCCAGTTCGCCATCGACGAGGGAGCCGATTCCTATACCCAGATCAATTACGAGAGCCAGCCCTATCGCGTGGCACCGTTGATTTACGCTGACCCCATCAAGTGGCTTATGAACACCTGGGAGGGTTTGCCTGGCTTCGTCACGGTCAATATGGCCACGCAGGACACGCAGCTCGTGCGCCTGCCCGAGGGCCACTACATGCATATCTCCACGGGTGAGCACTTTAACAATTACCTGTATCGCTACGTGCGCTTCCAGTTCCCGTTCGAGATTTTCGGCGAGGCGGCTTTCGAACTCAATGACGAGGGCGAGCCGTACTGGATCGTACCCACCGTCAAGATGCGCATTGGCCTGTTTGGCGGCGAGGATTATGACGGCGCCATTCTCGTGAACGCTTGCACGGGTGAGACCGCGAAGTACGCGCTCGATGAGGTGCCTAGCTGGTGCGATAAGGTCTTCACGGCCGACCTCGTCTACGGGCAGCTTGGCTATTACGGCAAGTATCGCTCGGGCTTCATCAACTCGCTTATCGGCCAGACTGGCGTGCTCGTGCCCACGGGCTCTCCTGCACCGGGACTGTTCAACAATGACAGCTCATCATCCTCGGGCGTTGGCGGCGGATACAACTATCTCGCGATCAATGACGATGTCTACATGTACACGGGCATGACGAGCGCCAACAGCGATGAGTCGCTCGTCGGCTTCGCGCTCGTCAACCTGCGCACCAAGGAGCCGCGCTACTACACTTGCGCGGGTGCGACCGAGTCCTCGGCCATGTCGTCTGCCGAGGGTCAGGTACAGCAGATGAGTTATAAAGCGACCTTCCCGTTGTTGCTCAACATCGCCGATCGGCCCACGTACTTCCTGTCGCTCAAAGACGCGGCGGGTCTGGTCAAGATGTACGCGTTCGTTGACGTGCAACAGTATCAGATCGTCGGCACGGGTTCGACGGTCGCCGATGCGCAGAACGCCTACATCGCGGCTCTCACCAACGATGACCAGGTCGAAATCGATGAGGGGGCTATTGCCGAAAGCGGCATCCTGCCTTCGGTGGATGGTCAGATCGAGGCCATCGAGTCGGTGGTCTTCGATGGCAACACGCGCTACTACTTCAAGCTTGCGGGTGACCCGAAGATCTACATTGCCGGTATCTCGGCCAACGAGAGCATGCCGTTCTTGCAGGCTGGCTCACGCGTGTCGGTGATGTATACCGAAAAGGACAATACGCGTGAGGTTACGGCGCTCACGCTGCTGTGATCGTGGGCTGAATTGGGACAAATGACCTGTCCATTTGTCCCAGTCTGGTTATAGGCCAATGCGGGGGCTTCCCTTTTGGGGAAGCTCCTCGTCTTTGTAGAGGAATTTGACGACGTCGGGCACGAGGTCTGCCGCAGGGACCTTGGTCGAGTAGATCATCGAATGCGAGATGCAGCTATCACGGCAGAGATGGCAGTTCACGCAGAGTGCGGGTCTGAAGCTGAGGGTGGCGCGCCGCTCGTCATCGACGTGGTATTTGAGCGCCTGGGTCACGCACATGCGTGCGCATGCTCCGCAGCGCTTGCAGCGATTGGGGTCGATGTCGACGGAGGCCCAGAAGCGCGTGTCGATGGTCGCGCCTTGCGGGTGCGTACCGATGGTTTCGAGCATCCTGAGCAGACGTATGCTGCGGTAGCTATCAGGGGTGAAGCGTTCCTCCGGGGTCATGATGATCTGCGCGTCGGGGTCGGGGGTGGTTTCACCCGTGAGCGTGCCGATGGCCGAGCTCACGGCATGCCAGGCGGCTTCGACGGCTGTGGCACCTGCCTGCTCGAAGGCCTCGCGACGATCGGACTTGATGACGCTTGTCTGCGCATGCGGCCTGTCGAGGACGAGGGCGGCCGGCACCTCGTCGAGCGTTGCGAAGGTGCCGGGAATCTTCCATAGCCCGAGCAGTTTGCGCGCGCTGCGGATGACCTCTTCGAAGTAGGGTTGCTCGCAATCGATGGGGCAATCGTCGCAGCCGAGGGTGAAGAGGATGACACGCTTGAACTTGAGCGCGAACATGCCGGTGATGAGGTATTCGTCAAGGTAGTTGAGACAGGGGAGGACTACGACGCGCTCGGGGTCGATGTGCGCAGCTTTGGCCTGGCGCTCGCAGATGAAGGCGGCGCTGCCGGCGTTGCGCTCGGCGGAGACGCGCGCAGCCGCGACGATCTCGCTTGCTGACGGCGCGGTCGTGCTCATGGCCGATGTGGGGCAGGTCGCCACGCAGGCACCGCAGTTGGTGCAGAGTTCCGAGTCGATGGAGAGATGGCCAAGCGAGCGCCTGATGGCGTCGTGTTGGCATGCTGCCAGACAGCTGCGGCAACGCGAATGCCAGTTGCGGATGTAGACGCAGCGCTTGGGCACGATCGAAATCGAGGTCGCGGCGAGTTTGTCCGAGATGCTCTCTATGGCGTCAATCTTGCTCATGGGAGGATTATAGCGATGAGACAGCGTGCCTGGCACGCTGTCTGCCCGTTTGCCGTATAATCAACGACTTGTCAGCTACGAGCGAAAGGCTTCTTCGTGCGCGAACGTCCCGAATTTCCCAAGCGCGCCGTCGTCACGGCGGGCATGCCCTACGGTAACAAGGGCCTCCATTTTGGCCATATCGCCGGCGTCTTCGTTCCGGCCGATGTCTACGCCCGCTTCCTACGCGATCGCATTGGGTCGGAAAACGTCCTGTTCGTGAGCGGTACCGATTGCTATGGCTCTCCCATCAACGAGGGCTACCGCAAGCTTGTCGAGACGGGCGAATTCGATGGCAGCATCGCCGATTACGTGCAGATGAACCACGATGCGCAGAAAGCCGCGCTCGACGCCTATGACATCAGCCTTGATATCTATGAGGGAAGCGGCATCGGGCTTTCTGGCATCAAACAGCAAAAGATGACGGATGCCTTCATCACGCGCCTCTACGACAATGGCTGGCTCGAGAAGCTCTCCACACCGCAGTTCTACGATGCGCAAGCAGGCACCTTTCTCAACGGTCGTCAGGTCATCGGGCGCTGTCCGGTGCAGGGCTGCAAGTCCGAGAAGGCCTACGCTGACGAATGCGACCTGGGTCACCAGTACGATCCGGTCGATCTCATCGCCCCCAAGTCGGCGCTTACGGGTGAAACCCCCGAGATGCGCGAGGTGAGTAACTGGTATTTCGAGCTTCCGCGTTTCCACGACCTCATCGCCGCGCACATCGAGCAGATTGCCGGCGCATGCGGCACGCGTCGGGTACTCGTTGACGAGGTCGAGTCCTTCCTCGCGCCGTCCATCATCTACGTGCAGGAAAAGTTCGCCGACGAATTTGCCGCCATCGAGACAGAGCTGCCGAAGCATACGGTGCTGCCGACCGAAAAGGGCAAAAGCTCGTTTGGCGTGGAGTTTGCGAGCATCGCCGAACGCGAACGCGCCGTCGAGATTATGCACGCCCATGGCCTGCGCTTTCGCACGGGCAAGACGCTTGTCCCCTTCCGTCTCACTGGCAATATCGAATGGGGTGTGAAGGCCCCGGATCTGGACGGTACGCTGCCGGATGCCACGGTGTGGTGCTGGCCGGAGTCGCTTTGGGCGCCCATCGCGTTTTCGCAGGCGGCGCTCGAAGAGAGCGGCCGTGATGCGAGTGACTGGCGCGCCTGGTGGTGCTCGGATGACGCGAAGGTCTACCAGTTCATCGGACAGGACAACATCTACTTCTACGGTGTCGCGCAGACGGCGCTATGGCAGGGCACGCAAGCCGGCCATGAGCCACGCGTCGACGGCATGGGCGGCGAGCTGCGTCAGACGACGCTCGTTCCCAACTACCACATTCTCTTCATGGGCAAGAAGGCATCGAGCTCGGGTGCGATCAAACCGCCGATGGCCGCTGAACTACTCGATTACTACACGCCCGAGCAACTGCGTTCGCACTGGATTTCGCTGGGCCTGGGTGTCAAGCCCGCGAGCTTTTCGCCCAAGGTGCTCGACCCGGATGCCAACGAGAAGGCGCCCGATCCCGTCCTCAAGGAAAGTGCGCTGCTCACCAACATCTTCAACCGCATCGCACGCTCGTGCTTCTACACGGCGCAGAAGCACTGCGATGGCACGCTGCCCCTGGGTGGGCCGAGCGAGGACGTGCGCGCTGCGTGCGAGCAAGCGGTGCTCGATTACGAAGAGCACATGGCCTGCTTCGAGATGCATGCCGTGATGGCGCAGATGGACGAGTTCTTGCGCGGCATCAACAAGTGGTGGGCAAGCGAGAGCCGCACCGCGCTTGCCGAGGATGCGCCCGAAGGTGCCGTCGAGGTACTGCTGCGCGATGCCTTCCATTACCTGCGATGCGCGACGCTGCTCATGCATCCCATTGTTCCACGTGGTTGCGAGCTCATCTTCGAGCAGCTCGCCATCGAGTCGAAGGACGGTTCGTGCGGGGCGCATGATGCGGGCTTCTTCAACTGGTGTCACGTCTTCGAACCCATTGATTTTTGGGCTACCGACGAGGAGCGTGCTGCGGGAGGCAAGGTGCTCAAGGAGCTACCGCCGCGTTTCGACTTCTTCAAGAAGCATCCCAGTCAGTACGAGGATATGGCATAATACCGGTCACGTGCCCGAGTGGCGGAATGGCAGACGCGACGGTCTCAAAAACCGTTGTCCTTGCGGGCGTGTGGGTTCGACTCCCACCTCGGGCACCAAAAGACGACATCATGAAATGTGACAGGGGCCTGGCCCCTGTCACATTCTCAGGAGCTTCTGATGACCAACCAGCATGACGATACTGATGCGCGCGAGGACTTCTCCGACACGCCCATCATTCCCGGTCCCGATAATCCCGACCCCGACGGGCTGTTCATCGCCGAGGTGCAGGGTCGCAACAAGCGACTACGCCAGCTCATTCAGTTCACGCACTCGTCCACGAAGGCCGCGGCCATCATGCTCGTGGCTGCCATCATCGCGCTCATCGTGGCAAATACACCTGCGCATGGGCCCTTCCTCGAGTTCTGGCATACGGAGGTTTCCATCGGCATCGGTGCTTTTCACGGCGAGATGTCGCTCGCGCACATCATCAACGATATCTTCATGGCCGTGTTCTTCCTGCTCGTGGGTCTCGAGATCAAGTACGAGATGACGGCCGGCGAGCTCACCAATATTCGCCAGGCCATCCTGCCGATTCTCGGCGCGCTGGGTGGCGTGCTCGCGCCCATCGCCATTTACCTCGCGTTCAACGCGACGCACCCAGAGGCTTTCATGGGCTGGGGTGTCCCGACGGCGACCGACATTGCCTTTGCCCTCGGCATCCTGTCGCTTCTGGGGAGCCGCGTGCCCAACGGCGTGCGCGTGTTCCTCTCGACGTTGGCTGTCGCAGATGACATCATCGCCATCCTCGTCATCGCCATCTTCTACGGCGAGACCCCCGACCTCTTTTGGCTTGCGATGGCGGCCATCGTCTTCGTCGCGCTCATCGTCATGAACCGCATGCACGTCTACTCGCTCGTACCCTACGTGCTCGTAGGTTGCGTGCTGTGGTTCTGCGTGTTCTCTTCGGGTATTCACTCGACGATCGCCGGCGTGCTGCTCGCGTTTGCCATTCCGTCGGGTTCGCGCGTCAACCTCGACAACTTCTTCGATTGGTCCAACAAGCGCCTGCGTATGGCCAATAGCTTCTACGAGGGCGACGAGACGCCGCTCGTGGCGCAGAAGGACTACATCACCACGGTCTCGAGTCTGAGCAAGATATCCAAGCAGGCGGTGCCTCCGGCCACGCGCCTTGAGCACAAGCTGTATCCGTGGGTGTACTTCCTCATTCTGCCCCTGTTTGCGTTGACCAACGCCGACGTTGCGGTGACGGGGCTCGACCTCGCGACGGTCACGTCTTCGCCGGTCGTGCTCGGCGTGTTCTGCGGCTTGGTGTTTGGCAAGCCCATTGGCATCATGTTGTTCAGCTTCATCACGATTAAGACGAAGATTGCGAAGCTGCCCGAGTTCGTGACCTGGCGTCATATGTTCGGCGCGTCGGTGCTCGGTGGCGTCGGCTTTACGATGGCCATCTTTGTGGCAAACCTCGCCTATACGGATGCGATGCTCATCACCGAGGCAAAGCTCTCGATTCTGGTTGCGTCGACGGTTGCCGGTATCGTAGGTTTCGTGCTGCTGTTTTTGCAGGCTAAGGCCGATCAAAAGCGCGGCATCAGCTATGTCACCGTGGTGCCCGACGACGGTAACGTCTCGCATG
>CABURF010000015.1 GCA_902493755.1 uncultured Coriobacteriia bacterium | reverse complement strand
TTCATCAAGCCCGAGATTCCCAAGATCGTCCTCGTGCTCGTCTGTGCCATTATCGCCACGGCCTTCGACATATTCGCACCGCGCCAGTTGGGTTTGGCCACGACGGAGATATTCAGGGCCGGTGTCGCGATTGCCAATGGCGAGCCGGGTGCGGGCGTGAACTTCGATTTGCTGAGGGAGATCCTGCTCGTCCTTATCGTCTTGTACGTTTGCTATCAGGTATTTACGTATCTGCAATCGTTCGTGATGGCGCGCGTGGCGCAGAACGTCGTCTATTCGCTGCGCCAGAAGACCGAGGAGAAGCTTAACCGCATCCCGTTGTCCTACTACGATTCGCATGCGAAGGGTGACATCCTCTCGCGCGTCGTCAATGACATCGACCTCATTTCGACGACCTTGCAAGATGGCATGACGCAGGCTCTCACGTCGGTCATCACGATCATCGGCGTCTTCGTCATGATGATGGTCATGAGCCCGCTCGTCACGATCGTCGCCCTATGCACGCTGCCCGTTTCCATCGCGCTCACGGCCGTCGTTGCAAAGCGCTCGCAGAGGTTCTTCCTCGCCCAGCAAACCGCGCTCGGCGTGCTGGATGCGCATATCGAAGAGACCTACGGCGGTCATACCGAAGTCAAGGCGTTTGCCCACGAGGAAGGCGCGATCGAGGACTTCGAGCGCATCAATGACGAGTACTTCGGTCATGCCTGGCGCGCGCAATTCGTTTCGGGTCTGATTCGTCCGCTCATGATATTCGTGGGTAACCTTGCCTACATCGCCATCGTGTGCATAGGCGGTTGGCAGGCCGTCATCGGCGCGCTCACCGTCGGCGAGGTGCAGGCGTTCACGCAGTACATGCGCAACTTCACGCGACCCATCAGCCAGTTGGCGGGCATCATCAACACTTTCCAGGCAACGATTGGCGGCGCCGAGCGCGTCTTCGAGATTCTCGATCAGCCCGAGATGAGCGATGAGTCGGCGTTGCTCCCCGACACGACGCCACGCAGGGGACACGTGCAGTTCGAGCACGTGCGCTTTGGCTATGACCCGGAAAAGCCCGTCATCCATGACCTCTCCATTGACGTGCAGCCCGGTCAGATGGTCGCGATCGTCGGTCCCACAGGCGCGGGCAAGACCACGCTCGTCAACTTGCTCATGCGTTTCTATGAGATTGATGCGGGCGCTATTCTGCTCGATGGCCACGATATTCGTACCATCAAGCGCGACGAGTTGCGCAGTCATATGGGCATGGTGCTCCAAGATACGTGGCTGTTTAACGGGACCATTCGCGCCAACATCGCCTATGGCGTCGACAGCGCAAGTGACGAAGCCGTCGAGCGTGCGGCAAGGGCCGCGCACGTTGACCACTTCATCCACACGCTTCCCGAGGGATACGATACCGTTATCAATGAGGAAGCATCCAACATATCAGCGGGGCAGCGTCAGCTCATCACCATTGCGCGTGCCCTGCTCGCGGACCCCGAGATTCTCATTCTTGACGAGGCGACGAGTTCCATCGACACGCGTACGGAGCGCCTCGTCCAGCGGGCGATGAACGAGCTCACGAGCACGCGCACGAGCTTCGTCATCGCGCATCGGCTTTCGACCATTCGTGATGCGGATTTGATTCTGGTGCTGCGTGAAGGCGACATCGTCGAAATGGGTACGCACGAGCAGTTGCTCTTGCAAGACGGCTTCTACGCCGAGCTCTATAACTCGCAGTTCAGCGACTGCATCGACGAGGTGGATTACTAGCGCCAGTGGGGCGGGGAATGAGACAGTTGCTCAGGGACGTTGTCTCATCTTCAGATGAGACAACGTCCCTGAGCAACTGTCTCATTCCTCTGGCCCGCCCGGCGGCAACTGTCTCGTCCGTTCGTCTGTCTCTCCCTTAGCGTATAATGCGCAGGCACGTTTGTTATTTCGCGTATGGGAGAGGCGCATTGATACGTGTAGCCGCATTTGATCTAGACGGGACGATTCTCGATGGAGAGTCGCCTCTCAAGCTCACGACGAGCTTGCTGCGTCATCGCCAGCTACCCATACACAAGGCCTTCCTCATGGGCATATGGGGCATTCGCTATCGCCTGCGTCTGCCGCTTGTCGAGTCCACGCCCCGCGAACTACTGTTCTCGGCGCTCACCGAGCCGACGGTCGAGGAAGTCGATGCCGAGATAATGGACGTCTTCAATCGGCGCATTCGCAAGCACATCCGACCTGGAGCGATTCGCGAGATCGAACGGTGTCGTGCCGATGGCATGAAGGTGGTGTTGGCTTCTGCGTCCTTCAAGCCCATCACCACGACCATCGTCGAGGAGCTTGGCTTCGATGGTCAAGTATCGACCATCATGGAGGAAAAAGACGGTCATTACACGGGACGGGTCATGGGTGTCCCCGTTCAGGGCCGCGAGAAGCTGCGCTTGCTCGTGCAGTTGTGTGATGATAAGTTTGGTCCGCATGACTGGGTGCTCGAGCGTGCATACAGCGATCACTACAGTGACGTTCCCATGCTTGAGCATGCCAAGGAAGTCGCCGTGGTCGACCCGGACAAAAAACTCAAACGCATTGCCGAGCGCCGTGGCTGGAACATTGCCGACTGGGATTCGTAGAGATGGATGCGTCGTCTGAAAGGCTCGGCGAATTTACTGAGACGGTATGGAGTCGCGGACGAGAGCTTTATCGCGATTTGCCTTGGCGCAACACTTTCGATTCGTATGCGATCCTGCTTTCCGAAGTCATGCTTCAGCAGACGCAGGTTTCTCGCGTACTCGGGCGTTGGGAGCAGTGGCTTGAAGCTTTTCCCACGGTCGTCGATTTAGCGGCAGCACCATTGCCTCCTGTGCTCGAGCTCTGGCAGGGCATGGGCTATAACCGCCGCGCACTCAATCTCAAGCGCTGTGCCGAGGAAGTCGTCGCCACATACGGCGGCGAGATTCCGCGCGACAAGAAGGCGCTGCTCGCCTTGCCGGGCATCGGACCCTCGACATCTGCGGGTGTGCGCATATTTGCATTTCAGCAGCCTGACATATACCTCGAGACCAACGTGCGTGCTGTGTTTATCCATGAGTTTTTCGGTGAACACGAAGTCGTGTCTGACAAGGATCTCGTTCCACTTGTCGATGCAACTTGCCCCGATGATGAGCGTGCGCGTGATTGGTATTACGCATTGCTCGATTACGGTGCGTATTTGAAGAAGAACACCGTTAATCCCACGCGAAAGAGCAGACAATATACGCGACAGTCCAAGTTCGAGGGCAGCCATCGCCAGAAGCGCGCCTACTTGTTGCGCTGCGTCATCGATGATGTGCTCACGAGCGAGGAGCTTGCCGAGACGCTGGCGCGAAGCGAACAGGAGGCCGGTCGCAAGGCACCATCGCTTGAGGAGACTCAGGCGATACTGTGCGAGCTCGAGCGCGAGGGCTTCATCGCGCGGCAAGGAAATGCGTGGTCATGCGCAGAGTAGGTACTTGTCGGGCTGTGCTAAAATGCCCTGTCATCGCAAACTAAGTAAAGGTCTTCGCCCATGCCTCAGCATAAACTCACTTACGCATTCCTCGGTCCTGCCGGGACGTTTTCCGATATGGCCGTCCGTGCCCTCGTCGAGCGCGGCTCGCTGTCCGCCGATTACGACTCGCTGCCCTGCGACTCGCTGCCCGAGGTTTTCGAGGCTGTCGAGCGCGGTAAGGCCGACTATGGTGTAGTCCCCATCGAGAACTCCCTCGAGGGTTCGGTTACGGCAGTGCTCGATGCCTTCGCATTTACTTCGCGCGCCGAGATTCTCGGAGAGATCGCCATTGACATCCACCAGGCACTGTTGCTCAATCCCGATGCCGCGCTCGATGAGGTGACGACTATTGCCTCGCATACGCAAGGCATCGGGCAATGTCGCCGCTGGATTAACCAGAATCTTCCCAATCGTCAGCTGCGTCTCGCCGATTCGACAGCCGCCGCTGCTGAGATGGCCGCCGCTGACAAGAGCGTCGCTGCTATCGCTTCGCCGCTTGCCGCCGAGATCTGCGGCATCAGTGTCTACGAGGAAGCCATCGAGGACAACTTGAGCAGCCAGACGCGCTTCGTCATCATTGGCAAGGGGCCGGTGGCACACGATGGACCGGGCAAGAGCACGCTTGCGCTTTTCATGAATGCCGACCGGCCGGGCACGCTGCAAATGATCCTGTCGGAGCTCTTCTTCGCTGGCGTCAATCTCACGATGGTACAGTCGCGGCCTACCAAGCAGGAGCTTGGCGATTACATGTTTTTCATGGATATCGATGGCTATGCCGACGAGCCCAATATCCAAGTCGCCCTCAACTGCCTACGCATGAAGATGCGAGAGGTCAAGGTTATCGGCTCATATCCGCGTAGCGTATAAGAATGCCGTATACTTAGCCGCATGCAAACGTGGATACACTACTTGCTGATCTTCGCCATCGCCTTTGCCGCGACAGCCGCTTTTGTTCCTCCTGTCAGGCGCTTTGCCATTGCGCGCGGCATTGTTGACGAGCCAGGACCGCGCCGCGTCAATCGTCGCACCGTGCCGCGTCTGGGCGGAGTCGCTATGTTCGGCGGCTTGCTCGTCGCCATTGTTATCGAATACATTGGCGAGCGTGTGGGCTTCTGGCATGGTCCTCTCTATATCCCAGGCGAGGTTAACATCAGGTCGCTTGGCGTGCTCATCGGCCTTGCGGTCATCGTCATCGTGGGCATCATCGATGATGTGCGCAGTCTTGGCCCGGGCGTGAAGTTTCTCGGACAGCTGTTTGCCTCCTGCATCATTGCGGGCACAGGAACTATTTTGCATGCGTTCCAGATTCCGGGCTCCTCGGCCGTCATCGACTTCGGGCTCTGGGCCTATCCCATTACGGTCATATACCTCGTTTGCTTCATCAACATCATTAACCTTATCGACGGTCTCGATGGCCTGGCTGCAGGTATCACGGGCATGGCGGCCATCACGCTCTTTATCATGTTCATGACCTTGCAGCAGACGGAGGCCGCACTGCTTGCGGCCATCACGGCTGCCGTTGCTGGCGCCTTCCTCATCTACAACTTCTATCCGGCAAGCATCTTCATGGGGGATTCGGGATCCATGCTCCTCGGCTTGCTTCTTGGGTCGGTCTCGCTTGTCGGCACGACGCGTTTGCTCTCGATTACGCTGCTTATAGTCCCCGTCATCGTGGCACTCGTTCCCATTATCGACACTGCTGCGGCCATCGTGCGTCGTCTGCGCAAGCACGAATCTATTGCTACGCCCGACGCCGGTCATATCCATCATCGTCTGCTGCTGCGTGGCTATTCGCAGCGCAAGGCGGTTCTGCTTATCTATCTGTGGACGGCTGTTCTCTGCGTCGGCACCTTGCTCATGTGGGTGCTCGGCGGGACGGCCAAGATGGTGATCTTCATTCTCCTGCTCATCGCCTCAGCCATTATCGTGTACAAGATCGGCCTTTTCCATCCGGTGCGTCAGCGCCATGGGCGCGGTGATGTCATATACGACACCGAGGGCATCGACCCCGAACACGAGGCGCGTCATGACGAGCAACGCGGACAATAACCCCGCACCCGACCTGCGCGAGCAGCTGAAGAGCGTGCCCGAGGCTCCTGGCTGCTATCTTTGGAAGAACGCTCAAGGTGAGATTCTCTACGTTGGCAAGGCAGTCGATTTGCGTGCACGCATGATGCAATACGTGTCGGGCCAAGACGAACGGCTCAAGATTCCGTTCATGATGGAACAGGTCGCGTCCTTCGACTATGTCGTGGTGAACAACGAGACCGAATCGCTCGTCCTCGAGAAGAACCTCATCCAGCAATATAATCCGCCCTTCAACGTCGACTACCGTGACAACAAGAGCTATCCCTTCATCGCCATCACCAAGAGCGCTGCGTATCCGGCCATCAAGTTCACGCGCGAGAAGCACAAGAGCGGCACGCGCTACTTCGGACCCTACACCGATGCGCGTGCAGCTCGCGAAACCATCGATACCGTGCGGCGTATCGTGCCGATTTGTGCCGTATCCTGCGAGCAATATCGCAAGATGACACGCATGATCGAGGCAGGTAGATGGCCCACGCCCGACGATAAAGCCTGCTTCGCCTACCACATTGGCAAGGGGACGGGCCCTTGTTGCGCGGCTATCACGCCCGAGGAGTACGCACCGCTCGTTGCCCGTGTGGAGCGTTTTCTGGCTGGTGAGCGCGATGAGTTCGTGGGGGAGCTCGAGACCGAGATGAAGGAGGCGGCGGCTGAACTCGACTTCGAGCATGCCGCACGCGCACGCGATCGCCTCGAGGCTATCAAGGCACTACAGGAGAAGCAGAAAGCTGTGCTTTCGCGTCCGCTCAACATCGACGTCATCGGCTTCTTCCGCGAAGAGACGATTGCGGCGGCGCATGTCTTCGTCGTGCGAAACGGTCGAATCATCATTAGCAACGATTTCGTCCTCGACAAGGGCCTCAACGTGCCCGAGGCAGACCTCGTGGGCCAGTTCCTTTCCAGATACTATGACCAGACAACCGAGCTTCCACACGAGGTTATCATCGCTGCATCACTGCCCGAAGAGGTGACACGGCCGCTTGAGCAGTGGCTTACCGAACGTCTCGCGAGCCCGCATGGTGCAAAGGTGCACGTGGTCGTGCCCGAGCGTGGCGAACGCAATCAGCTGCTCGAGCTTGCGGCGCTCAACGCCAAGCACGCGCTCATGCGTCATAAGATGCGCACTCGCTACGATGAGGAACGTCTCGATCTTGCATTGCTGCAGCTCGAAAGCGCTCTTGCGTTGCCCGAGCCACCTATGCGCATCGAATGTTTCGATATCTCTACCATCCACGGCAACTACTCCGTCGCATCGATGGTCGTCTTCACCAATGGCAAGCCCGATAAGTCGCAGTATCGTCGCTTCAAGATTCGCAAAGAATATGGAGAGGCAAACGATTTTGCCATGATGAGCGAGGTGCTACGTCGTCGCTATGCGCCCGAGCGCATGGCCGACGAGCGCTTTGGCTCACGTCCTGACTTGCTCATTCTCGATGGTGGCAAGCCGCAGCTCACGGCTGCTATCAACGAGCTATCCGAGCTCGGCCTCGACATCCCCATGGCGGGCCTGGCCAAGAAGGACGAAGAGCTCTACGTGCCTTGGGATGACACGGGCCCTGTGGTGCTGCCAAGCGGAAGCCCCTCGCTTTACCTCGTCAAGCACGTGCGCGACGAAGCGCACCGCTTTGCGATTACCTTCCATCGAGAACTGCGCGACAAGGGTATGGTTGCTTCCATTCTCGATGACGTGCCGGGGCTAGGCCCCAAACGTCGCAAGCAGCTGCTCAAGCACTTTGGCAGTGTCAAACGCATGCGTGAGGCGAGCCTCGAGGAAATCGAGGCCGTGCCCGGCATTCCCAAGCAGGTCGCCGAGGATCTCTACGCGGTCATCCTCGACTTCGATGCCGAGCATAGTCCCGACAGCTAAAACGTGACGGTTTGCGCGTAGACAAGCTGCGAAGCGGAGGTCTAAGGGAGCGCGCTGTAAAGACCGCGAAGCGGGCTGTCGGGAAGCGACCGTCGACGCAAAGCGCGCCTCCAGTCGAGATGACATAACGCCATTTACTCGCGGTATACTGTGAGTTCCTGCAATTTCAATAAAGGGGAGTCTCATGACTCAGCAAGACGTTGTCGAAGAGCCCAGCCCTTCGATGCTTGGTCCCGACCTCATCGTCATTACCGGTATGTCTGGTGCGGGCCGCACCGAGGCCATGCATACCTTCGAGGACCTTGGTTACTTCTGCATTGACAATCTGCCGCCTTCGCTGCTTCTTAACCTCGTGAGTCTCGCTGGCCTTAACGTCGGCTCCTCGCGAAAGCTTGCCGTTGTCTGCGATTTGCGCGCCAAGGAGTTCTTCCCCGAGCTGGCTCGTGAGCTTGACAGACTTGACGAGATGGGAATCACCACCAAAGTACTCTTCCTCGATTCGACAGATGAGCAACTGTTGAATCGTTACAAGGCGACGCGGCGTCGCCATCCGCTTTGCGAGGGCGACATGTCAATTCTCGATGGCATTCGCAAGGAGCGTGAGCTACTCGATGAGGCGCGCGCGCAAGCCGATTACGTGCTCGACACAAGCGTTACGCGCCCCCAGGAGACGCGTGCTAAGATTCGTGCGCTCTTTGCGTCCGAGAATGATATCGACGAGATGCATATCTCGGTCTACTCCTTCGGCTTCAAGCACGGCGCACCCATCGACGCCGACATCGTCATCGATGTGCGCTTCCTTCCCAATCCGTACTATGACAAAGAGCTGCGTACCAAGACGGGACTCGACCATGAGGTTTCTGAATTCGTGCTCGAGCAGCCCGAGACCAGGCGTTTTCTCGAGCGATGGTATGCCCTGCTCGATGAAATCATTCCCGGCTACATCCAAGAGGGCAAGCAGTACCTCACTATCGGTGTGGGCTGCACGGGTGGCCAGCATCGCAGCGTTGCACTTGCCACCATGACTGGTCAGCACCTCTCGCAGGCGGGCTATCACGTCAACATCGCCCATCGTGACCTGGCGCTTGCCGAGGTCAATTAGGAGGTCCCATGAATCGAACGAATGCCGTAGTCATAGGTGGTGGCACGGGCGCACCTGCCTCCATCCGCACGCTGCTCGACATGGGCTGCAAGGTCTCCTCGGTCGTCGCCATGGTCGATGATGGCGGCTCGACGGGCATCCTGCGTGAACGCGGCGGTGTGATACCGCCGGGCGATATCCGCAAGTGCATCAGCGCGATGTCGGCCAACTATGAGGGCATACTCGCGCGTGCGTTTCGCCATCGCTTCGACTATCTCGACAATCACTCGCTCGGTAACCTCATTCTCACGGCTATCGCAGACGAGACCAATTCCTTTCCCGATGCTATTCGCGTGTGCGAGGGGCTCATCGAGGCGCGTGGGCATGTGTACCCCTCAACGCTGCATGATGTGAGTCTTTACGGCCTTACCAATGATGGCACCGAGCTCGAGGGTCAGGCTGTCATCAGCGATGCCGATTGCAGCATGCGTTACGTTTCGTTGCATCCTGCCGATGCGCAGGCATATCCCTCGGCGCTGCGTGTCATCCGCGAAGCCAACTTCATCGTGCTCGGGCCAGGATCGCTGTTCACCTCGATCATTCCCAACTTGCTCGTTCCCGGCGTCGTCGACGCAATCCGCGAGGCGCACGAGCGCGAGAACGATCCGGCTTGCACGCTCTTTGTGTGCTCGCTTGCTGACATGCAAGGTGAGACCTGGGGCATGAACTGCTACGATTATGTCGACGCGCTTCTTCGTCATGGCATGCGCGGCCTGCTCGACATCGCGCTCATTCATCGCAATTCCGAGACGAGCCCAATGGCGAGTGGCGTTTTTCCCGCCATCACCGATTACTCCGATGCGCGCAAGTACACGAAGGGGCGTAGGGCTGGCAAGCTTGCCCATGTGGAGGCAAGCAATGAGACGGTGGGAAGGGTTATGGAGCTTGGTGTGCAACCCATGGTGCGTGACCTCGTCGATCCGGTACGCCCCACTTGGCACGATCGTGAGAAGCTTGCCAAGGCGTTTCAGGAGGTGCTGGCGGCGTGTCATTCACGTCAGAGGTGAAAGACGAGCTGTCTCGTATCGAACCTGCGTGCTCGCGCTGCGACCGTGCCGAGCTTTCCGCACTCATCCGCATCGAAGGCACGCTCTCCATTAGTGGCGAGGGTCCGCGTCTCGAGCTCGCGACCGAGACAGCGAGCGTTGCGCGCACGGCGATTCGCTTGCTCCACAGTGTCTACGACCTTGCCACCAACCTCACGGTGCGCCGCAGCATTTTGCACAAGACGCATAACTATCTCATAACCGTGCCGCCGCAGGTTGGACTTACCGACGCCCTGCGCGACATGGGCATTCTCGGTGATGAGGGCTTTGAGGGCGGCATACGTCCCGAGCTCGTCGAAAACGCTTGCTGTGCCGGCGCCTATCTGCGGGGCGCTTTCCTTGGTGGCGGCTATATTGCCGACCCGCGCGGTGCCTTCCATTTCGAGCTGGCGGGGCCGTCCGAGGAGCTTATCGCGGCCTGTCTTGAGCTCATGCGCGATCATGGCATCAAGGCACGTTACATTCGTCGTCACAATATGTACGCAATCTACATTAAGGGCATCGAGCAGATCATCGCCTTCCTCGCGTTTGTGGGTGCGCATCAAGGTGCGCTCACCATCGAGAACGCGCGTGTTATCAAGTCGGTGAGAAACGACACAAATCGTCGTGTCAACGCCGAGATCGCCAACCAGGTCAAAAGCACGAAGGCTTCGTTGCGGCAAATCGAGTGCATACGGCGCCTTGTGGCCCAGAAGGGTATCGAAGCGATTCCCGCGTCGCTGCGCGAGGTCGCCTTGCTGCGTATCAAGCATCCCGATGCTTCGGTCAAGGAGCTTGGCGAGCTTGCTGATCCGCCGCTGTCGAAGAGCGCGGTCTATCATCGCATGCGGCGCATCGCGGCAATGATTGACGAGGAAGAGAGCTGACGCTCCCGTATAATGGCTGAAACGCAAAAGCAAGGGACTGCAGGAGAAAGGGCACGGCACATGGGCGAGGCACTGGAGAAGGCGAAGAGGGCGCGCATCGCATCGCGCGAGCTGGCGCAGACGAGTTCATCGCAACGCTGCGACGCGCTCAACAAGATGGCCGACGCGCTTGTTGCGCAGGCAGCGCAAATTCTCGAGGCGAACGAAGCCGATATGAACGCCGCGCGCGAGAAGGGTACGCCCGATCCGCTGCTTGACCGTCTCATGCTCTCACATGAACGTATCGACGGCATTGCCGACGGTTTGCGACAGGTTGCTGCGCAGCCCGAGGTGCTCGGCGAAGTCCTCGAGGGAAGCGAGCTCTATAACGGGCTACGCATGATCAAGTATCGCGTGCCGCTTGGAGTCGTCGCGATGATCTACGAGGCGCGCCCCAACGTCACTGCCGATGCCGCTGGCCTATGCATCAAGACGGGCAATGCTTGCATTCTGCGCGGTGGTAGCTTGGCACAGCGCTCCTGTCTTACCATCTCGCACGTTCTTGCGGAGGCAGCAGCCAGTGCCGGCCTGCCCGTTGACTGCATTCAGAGCATCGAGGATCCAGGCCGCGAGGCAACCGACGAGCTTATGAGCCTCGCCGGCTTGGTTGACGTGCTCATTCCGCGTGGTGGCGCCGGCCTCATCCAGCACTGCGTGAAGAACGCGACCGTTCCCGTTATCGAGACGGGCACGGGCAATTGCCATGTCTACATTCACAAGCAGGCCGACCCCGCCTATGTCGAGCCCATCATCATGAACGCGAAGACGCAGCGCCCCGGTGTCTGCAATGCCTGCGAGAGCATTCTCATCGACGAGGAGGTCGCCGAGATCTTCCTGCCCACGTTGCTTATGGCACT
>CABURF010000014.1 GCA_902493755.1 uncultured Coriobacteriia bacterium | reverse complement strand
CTCGTGCCGAACATGTCGCGCACGCCGACGCGCTCGAGCGGAACGGGGCAGTTCTCGCCGATGATATCGGCAACCGCCGAGCCCAGACCACCAACCGTGGAATGCTCCTCGCAAGTCACGACGCAGCCGGTCTTCTCGATGCTTGCCAGCAGCGTGGGCTTGTCGAAGGGCTTGACGCTGAACACGTCGATGACCTCGGCCGAAATGCCGTCCTTCGCGAGCTCGTCAGCGGCAAGGAGCGCCTGCGCGACCTCGATGCCACCCGCAACGAGCGTGACATCCGTACCCTCACGCAGTACGTACGACTTGCCAAGCTCAAGCACGGAGTTCTCGTCGTACACGGTGGGAACCTTGGCACGACCAAGGCGGATGTAGAAAGGACCGGGCGTAGTTGCCGCGATACGGACGGCTTGCTTGGCAGCCCAATAGTCAGCTGGGATGAGCACGTTCATGCCCGGCAGACCGCGCATGAGACTCACGTCCTCGAGCATCTGGTGGCTCCCGCCATCAGGACCGACAGTGATGCCCGCATGCGTCGGCGCGACCTTGACGTTGAGGCCCGCGTAGCAAACGGTATTGCGAATTTGATCGTAGCAGCGGCCCGTACCGAAGGCGGCAAAGCTACCAGTGAAGACCGTCTTGCCTGCAAGCGAGAGACCTGAGGCGACACCAATCATGTTCTGCTCGGCAATACCCACGTTGACGAAGCGCTTCGGGTCGAGATCCTGAAGCTTCTTGGTGGTGGTGGAGCCGGACAAATCGGCCTCGACGGCCATGATGTCATAACCTTCTTTGACGAGCTCGACGAGCGTTTCGCCATAGCCCTCACGGGTCGCGATGGTCTGTGCCATGGCTACTCCTTTCCCTCAAGCTCGGCAAGCGCATCACGGGCCTGCTCCTCGTCGGGAGCCTTACCGTGCCAGCCTGCCTGGTTTTCCATGAACGAGACGCCCTTGCCCTTGACGGTATGGGCAACGATGCAGACAGGCGATCCTTCGAGAAGCGTCGCCGTCTTGAGCGCGGTGATGACGGCGCTAACGTCATGCCCATCAACCTCGATCGTCTTCCAGCCAAAGGACTGGAACTTCGAGCTGATGCTATCGAGACCAGCGACGTCGCGCACGTCACCATCAATCTGCAAATTGTTGTTATCGACAATGGCGATGAGGTTGTCGAGCTCGTAATGCGCGGCGAACATGGCCGCTTCCCAGACCTGGCCCTCCTCGATCTCGCCGTCGCCAAGCAGGGTGAAGACACGGCGCTTGGGACCGCCCCCGTTCTGACGGTCGATGCGCATCCCGAGCGCGACGCCCGCAGCAATCGAAAGGCCCTGGCCGAGCGATCCAGTCGAGACCTCGACGCCGGGAAGCTTCTTGGAATCGGGGTGACCTTGCAGGCGGCTGTGCAGCTTGCGCAGCGTAAGCAGCTCGTCATCGGGGACGAGGCCAAGCTCGGCAAGCGCGGCATAGAGCACTGGCGCGGCATGACCCTTCGAGAGGATGAAGTAGTCGCGCTCGGGATGCTGCGGGTCATCCTCGGAGTAGTTCATCACGCCACCGAAGTAGAGCGACGCAACGATATCCGTGGCCGAAAGCGAGCCACCAGGGTGACCGCTACCAGCTTCTTTAAGCATCTTGATGATGTTTTTGCGCATGTTGTTCGCACGCGCCTCGATCTCTTCCACAGACTCTTGGATCACGGATGCGCCCTCTCTTGATTGAGTGGTTTTTCAAGTTAGTTCATCATACTAGCTACGCATTGAAAGTCGTCGAGAAATCTCCTCGAGCTTAGTGAGATTTCTCCATTACGCTGCCTGCGGCAGCTCCAGTCGAAACACCGCCTAGCTCGCTTCGCTGACGCGCCACTGATGGTAGCCCACGACGAACTCGTCGATATCGCCATCGAATACGGCATCGACATTGCCCGTCTCGACACCACTGCGCAGGTCCTTCACCATCTGGTAGGGATAGAGCACGTAGTTGCGAATCTGATTGCCAAAGGAGATCTCGTGCTTGGGACCGCGCAGCTCGTCGAGCGCGTTGGCGCGCTTCTCCTGCTCGAGCTCGTAGAGCTTGGAACGAAGGATGCCCATGGCCGTCGCCTTGTTCTGAAGCTGGGAGCGTTCGTTTTGGCAGGTGACAACGATGCCCGTGGGCAAATGCGTGATGCGCACGGCGGAGTCGGTCGTGTTGACGCCCTGGCCGCCATGTCCCGAGGAGTGGTAGACGTCGATGCGCAGATCGCCTTCGTCGATTTCTACCTCTATGTCATCGGGCAAAACAGGCAAAACCTCGACACCACCAAAGGTGGTCTGGCGACGCTTTTTGGCATCCGTCGGGCTTATGCGCACAAGACGATGCACGCCCTGCTCGCTCTTGAGCATGCCATAGGCGTTATGTCCACTCACGGTGAAGGTCGCGCGATCGAGGCCGATGGCTTCGCCAGCAGGGGCATCGTTGACGGTGACTTTCCAATTCTTGCGCTCGGCGTAGCGCGTGTACATGCGGAAGAGCATCTCGGTCCAGTCCTGGGCTTCGAGACCGCCCTGACCAGGATTGATCGTCACGATGCAGTCACCGGAATCAAGCTCGTCGTCGAACCACGAAGACAGTTCGAGCGCGTCGGCGTTGGTTGTAAGCGTTCTGATGGACTCGATGACCTCGCCTTCGAGCTCATCGTCACCCTCCATTGCGAGCTCGTTTGCCGTCTCGGCATCCTCGAGAAGCGAGACGGCGTTGTCGTACTCCGCGATCTCGTCACGCAACGCCGCGGCCTTACTCATAATTGACTGGGCGTGCTCCTGGTCGTCCCAGAAACCCGCTTGTGCCGATTGGCCCTCAAGACCAGCAAGTTGCTCGCGCTTGTCATCGATATGCAGGTACGAACCCATCTTCTCGATGCGCTCGCGCAGCGTCGCAAGCTCCTGTGCGTGATTGTCTGCCATGCCCCGCTACCCTATTGATTGGCGCCGTGGCACTTCTTGTACTTCTTGCCGCTGCCGCAAGGGCATGGGTCATTGCGACCAACGTTCGCGTACGGGTCATCCTTGTCCTTCACGACCGTACGCGGCGCAGGCTGCGCGTTGCCCATGCTCGATGATGCCGTGGTCTGCGATGCGACTCCCGCAGAGCCGGCAACCCCGCGCGTTGCATCGGGGATGTTCTCATCGGGTGCCGAGTACGAGACGCTGTTGAGCGTTTCCTGGTCTTCGGCTTGCTCGGGTTGCTCGAGGTTGACGTTGATCTGCAGGCGCAGAATCGTGCGGATGAAGTCCTCGTAGATGGCCGCAACGAGCGCGCTGAACGCGGAGTATGCCTCCTCCTTGTATTCGACGAGAGGATCGCGCTGGCCAACGGCACGCAAGCCAATACCAGCACGCAGGTAATCCATCTCAGAAAGATGCGACATCCAGCGCGTGTCGATGACGCGCAGCATGACCTGGTTTTGCACCTGGTCGAAGACATCTTCTGGAATCTGGCTCTTCTTGTCCTCGTAGATGTCGAGCACTTTCTCGGAGACGACATCGATCATGCGCGTGGTCTCTTCCTGGTGATCAAGCTCGTCGAGATCGGATTCGATACCCGTAAGCTCCTTGAACCAATTGTTGAGACCCTCCATATCCCAGTCCTCGTAGACATCGTGGCTGGGACAGTACTCGTACACCGCATCCTCGACTGCGCCCACGATGAGCTCGGGCACACGCTCGGCGTAGCTCTTGCCATCGAGAATGTCATTGCGCTCGGCGTAGATGGTCTTGCGCTGCTTATCCATGACATCGTCATACTCGAGGACGTGCTTACGGGAGGAGAAGTGCATGGCCTCGACCTGACGTTGGGCGCTTTCGATACCCTTGGTGACCATCTTTGCCTGGATGGGCATGTCATCGTCGATCTCGGTGCGCTGCATGAGCCCGCTGATGCGATCCATGCGATCGCCGCCGAACAGGCGCATGAGGTCATCCTCAAGCGAGAGGTAGAACTGCGAGGAGCCTGGGTCTCCCTGGCGGCCGGAACGACCACGCAGCTGGTTGTCGATGCGTCGCGACTCATGGCGCTCGGTGCCGATGACGGCAAGGCCGCCTGCATCGCGCACGATACGGGCCTCTTCGGCGCAAATCTCCTTTGCCTCGGCGAGCGTTGCCTCCCACTGCTCGTCCGTGATCTCGTCTTCCTCGACGCCGCGCTGGGCGAGGATATCACGTGCGAGATACTCGGGATTGCCGCCGAGCAAGATATCCGTACCACGACCGGCCATGTTGGTGGCAATGGTGACGGCGCCGGCACGTCCGGCCTGTGCGACGATGTTGGCCTCTTGCTCGTGGAACTTCGCGTTGAGGACCGAATGCTTGATGCCGCGCTTGGAGAGCAACGACGAAAGGCGCTCGGAGCTCTCGATGGAGATGGTGCCGACCAGGCAGGGCTGCTGATGCGCGTGGCGCTCCGCGACGTCGTCTGCAACGGCGTTGAACTTGGCATCGACCGTACGATAGACAAGATCGGGCAGCTCTTCGCGAATGACGGGCCTGTTGGAAGGAATCACCTCGACGGGAAGCTTGTAGATGTCGCGGAACTCGGCATCCTCGGTCTTGGCCGTACCGGTCATGCCCGAAAGCTTGTCATATAGGCGGAAGTAGTTCTGCAGCGTGATGGTGGCCATGGTCTGGTTCTCGGCACGCACGAGCACGCCCTCTTTGGCCTCGATTGCCTGGTGCAGGCCTTCGGAATAACGACGACCTTCCATGATGCGGCCCGTGAACTCGTCGACAATCTTGACCTCGCCGTTTTGGACGATGTAGTCCTTGTCGCGATGGAAGAGGAACTGCGCCTTGAGTGCCTGGTGCAGATGATTGGAAAGCTGACCGGAGATATCCGAGTAGATGTCCTCGATGCCGAGCAGCGACTCGACATGCTGCAGGCCCTCATCCGTCGTGGAAATGGTGCGCTTGGCCTCGTCCATCTCGAAGTCAACGTTCTTGACGAGGTGCTTGACCGCGTTCGCGAACTTGCGATAGGTGTCCGTCGACTGCGAGCCAGCACCCGAGATGATGAGCGGCGTGCGCGCCTCGTCGATAAGGATGGAGTCGACCTCGTCGACGATGGCAAAGGCATGGCCGCGCTGCACGCGCGAGTCGGGGTTTACGACCATGTTATCGCGCAGGTAATCGAAACCGAACTCGGCGTTGGTGCCATACGTGACGTCTGCATCATAGGCAGCCTTGCGGGCCTCGGTCTTGGTGCCGTTCTGGATGAGGCCGACCTCCATGCCCAGGAACTCGTAGACCTGCCCCATCCACTCGCTATCGCGCTTGGCCAGGTAGTCATTGACGGTGACGATGTGCACGCCCTCGCCCGGAATGGCGTTGAGGTAGCCGGCAAGTGTCGAGACGAGCGTCTTGCCTTCGCCGGTCTTCATCTCGGCGATCTGACCCTCGTTGAGGACCATGCCACCGATGAGCTGGACGTCAAAGTGGCGCAGGCCCAGCGTGCGCACCGATGCCTCGCGCACGACGGCGAATGCCTCGGGAAGCAGGTCCTCGAGCGATTCGCCATCCGCGTAGCGCTCACGAAACTCGATGGTCTTCTCGCGTAGCTCCTCATCGCTGAGCTGGGAGATTTCGTCTTCGAGATAGTTGATTTCGCCGACTTTGTTGCGAAATGCCTTGATTTCCTTGCCCTCACCAGCAGAGAGCAACTTAGAGAATATGTTTGCCATGATTCATGCCTTTATTTTTCTGAAACGATATTGGCGTCCGTACTACTTTAGCACAGGTCAGTAGCGCCCCTTCCTGACGAGTGGGGAACAAACGCATGCCCATAGAAGCCACACATCACGCACGCGTCATCTCCACCCTAAAAGGTCAGGGTGCGTTTTGAGTAAGTGCCGCCTCCAGGCGCAGGAGCTCTGGATCGGTGGTCACGAGCGCGTTGTAGAGCTCGCGCGTCTCGATGGATGGATCGAGGCCAAGCGTTTCCTGCAGGTAGTCACGACACGAAAGATAGGTCTTGATCGCCGGGCAACGCTGCCCCGAGGCAATCTGCGCCTTCATGAGCGCACGGTACACATCCTCGCGTGTCTGCTCCTCCTCCATCGCCTTGCGTGCGAACCACAAGGCGATGCGCGTATCGCGCGCCCGCAAAGCACAGTCCGTCGCCGCGACCATGGCGTCGACGTAGAGCGCGCGGTAGCGGTCGCGTTGGGCGTTGATGGCCCGCACGCTTCGCTCGCTGGGCACGAGACCTCCCCGATAAAGAGCCTCGATCTTTGCATAGGTATCGAGCAGGTAGTTCGCATCATGATCAGAGACGAGCAAATGCCGCGCGAGCTGCTCGAATTCCGCGACATCAGAGTGCACGTAGCGCGGGTCAATGCGGCAGAACTCGCCATTGCGTTCGAGATAGGGCGCCTCCCCCACAATCGAGATGCAATTACCCCAGACGGTGTAGAAGTTATCGAGTGCATGCGTGCGCGGCAGACCGGGCCATATCTGCTTGAGAAGATCGTCACGTGGTACATCACGGCCATGGTTGAGCACGAGCAGGGAAAAGAGCGCACGAGCCTTTTTGCGCCACTTGCCCTCGCTCAGGTAACGCTCGCCAATGGTCACCTCGAAACCACCGAGCAGGCGCACGTACATCTCGTCACCGGCCTTGTTAACAACGTTGGGCTTGGGAGCGACCTTTCCGGTGTTCTGCGCAGATAGGCCGCGAAGCCTCCACGGTATCGATGCGGACTCTCGACCGCAGCAGGTGGCAAGCATCTCGAGCATGTGGGCAGCGCCATCGAGAACCTTGGCATCGCGCCGATCCACGACAGAGCCAACCAGCCCAAAGTATCCCGATCGCCACATGTCGCAGACGAGCATCGCTTCGGTGAAACTCGTCACGCCCCGCCTGCGCATCTTGAGCACTGCATCGCAACCAAGATCCTGGACCAAATGCCGCAGGTCGGGGCTATCGACATGCGCGAGCACATGCAAGGCGACTCCGAACGCACGCGAGTCTCCGAGCATGTCGGCGTGCTCGGTGAACAGCACCTCGAGCTGCCGAGCACGCTGCTTACCCGGTGCACGACGGCCCCTGCTATACCGCGGATCGCTCTCGGGGTCATCAAGACAAAACGCACATGCAAGCTCAGCGTTCGTGCAAGAGTCAAATACGCTCGCGATAAAAGAAATCTCATCAGACATGTTGATCTTCGAAGAAAGCTCGTATCGCGTGGTGTCGATAATCGCGTTCTCATCGAATTGAGCAAGCGCGATGCGAGCCGCGATGCTCGCAATATCTGGCTTGTCGACCGTTTGCCGCGCAGCAAGAACACGCCGCGCAATGTGGCATGCCTCACGTGCGTCTCCCGACAAGCCGGATGCCCACGCGTGAATCATCTGCAACATGAAGCTGTTCGCATACGCTGCTTCAGGACAACGGTCAAGCAACATCGAGACAAGATGCGTCTCGCCCGCGTCGAGGAAGTCCCAGCCCCGCTCGACAAGCCACGCGGCACAACGCTCGTCGTTGCAAAAGGCGTCGATGATGATGGATCCGCGGCGCAAATCACCACGCTTGAACAGCGCCCCAAGCACGCGTTCGGACAGCGGACAGGCACCCTCGAGCACGATGGCCTCGAGCTTGTTGGCGAGAAGCGCGTGTCTGAGGTCGGACAGCTCGAAATCCGCAACTTCAAACACGCCAGATACCGTATCGATGCCAAAGACAGGATAGTCGCGCGCAAGCAGCGCGATGTCCTCACTCTTGAGCGTAATCCCGACGCTCTCAAGATCGCGCATGGTACCCGTCTTGAACAGAAGCATGGCAAACATACCGCGCACGAGATCGAGCGGGAGACGCTCGGAGAACAGCCCTTCGAGGCATTCCTGCTGGGATAGCATGTTTGCGCCCCAAATGACCGAAGCCGCACGACCAAACAACAATTTGCCGGCATCGATCCAACGCTTCTTGCCAAACGCACGACTGCCACCATCCTGCTCCGTCACCTGTCGCGGAGCACACTCTTGCTCGGTGGCAAGTAGCTCGACTGCGTGTATGGAAAGACAGTCTGTCTGCAGGGTGCTCAAGGCATCGCATGAGGGCAGTGTCGTCGCGATGACCTCGACGCCCGCATAGAGAGCCGCGTCAACATGCCGAGAAAGAGTATGGACGCGCTGCTCATGCAACCAGGGCATGTTGTCGAGGATGACGAGGCTCGCGCAAACGCTGCCCTGTCTTACGATCACGTTCTCGTCCCTGTCGAGTGCGAGCAGGAAATCGGGGCTTGCGGCATCGATCCAGGTAACGGAGCCTTCGGGAAAGAGTCGTTGCGCATACTCTCGAGCAAGCTCCGTCTTGCCAAAGCCATGGGGAGCCGTGATGAGGCGCAACGCATTGCGGTCTTGCAGCATCGTCGAAATGAGCGCATCGCGCTTGACGTGCGTCCCCAGAAGCGCCGACACCTGCAGATCCGCTGGATAATCGAGCGACAGGCTCTCCTCTGCCTCTCCGGACGTTTCGAAATCAAGCGTGAGCTCCTCGGCCATAGCGCATCCCCTCCCTCAGAACAGTGCTTCGCATACGAGGGTGATAGTGCGCGACAGCGCCGAATCGGGCGCACAGATGACCGCAATTGCACAGATGAGCAGTAGTATTCCGCAACTTGATAGCAAACACGACACGATGAGCAACATGCGCGGCTGACGTAACGCACATTCGCTTTGTCTCTCGGAAGCCCCATCACGCGAAAACTGGGAGAGACGTGCCATGACGGTTTGGGCGCTTTCGTGTGAAGGCGCAGGCGGAACCTTGATGCTCATCCATACTCCTCGCTATTGCTCTTGCGAGGAAGCAGAGTACCCGCCCTCATTATCTCGTCCCTAAAAAATCATCTCGAAAAGATATGATTTTTCGCAAACCATGATTTCGGTTGGCTGTCCCTACTCCACGACAGCGCTGATTTCGATATGCAGATTCAAAAGCCGAACGCCTTTGACATCAATGAGCACGTCACGACTTATCTTCTTGAATGCGTCTTTCTCCGACACATCGCACTCAATCAGCTTGTTAGATGCATCGTTGGCAAGATCTAATTGCAGACCAACGTGTCTCGACATCTGCCAACGCCCCGATTCGGCAAGATGCAATACATCGGCACGCGTGTTGTCACGGTCAATGAGCCTGCTCAGCTCAATACTGACATCGACGCCGGTTTTTCCGTAGATGATGTTGTGAATTCCGCAATACAGAACGAGGAAGGCAAGGAGCGGGTCACCTGCCTGACGGTGCGTGCAAACGACGATAAGCCTGAGCCGCTCCGGATGGGGCTCCTCCCGAAAGAATCTCTCGAGCCCAACGGCCATGTCATCGGCATCTATGAAGTGCGCTTCGTCGATAATCGCAAGCGTGCCACCTGCCACGATCGTATTGTGAAGCACGTCTTCTAGCGCGCCCTCCTGGTGCGGATTGAAGCGTAGGTCGATGTCATCCCCAAGCACTGCCGTAAAGTACCCACTCCGCTCGTGTGTCGTCAAAACGACCACGTCGCTCGGCGTGCGCTTCTTTTCCATCTGCCTCATCCCCCTCATGATGACGCAAGCCTGCCTATTGCACGCGCCTCCTTGCCTTATAATCCGCTCTGCGCATAACCGTGTGATGCCACCATGAGACAGGAATGCAGATGACCGGTAGACCGCAACGAGAGAAACCCAAGGAAACGATCCGAGCCGCCGTAAGCGAGGACATCTACGCTTCTGTGTTACCACTGCTCAAGAACGATTCGCTGACTTTCGCGAGCGTCAGCCAGCTTGTCGAAACCATTATCTTTCTATCCGAACACATCTACGTGGCAGAACCCGATGATGGCTTCGTCATCGGTTTGGTGCGGCTGCGAGCGGATAGGGTTATCAACCAAATCAGAGACCCCCGGCTCATGGCATCGCGCTACATACACGTCACCCTTGACGTGGACGCGGTAGGTTTTCTTGATTTGCTCGTACGCAAGTACCCCATGCTCTTCAGAAATCGCAGCGAAGTCATAGAGCTTCTCCTCCTCAACATCGGTGAGGAATGCGGCACGTCAAATGGCACGCGGTATTACGCCAACAGGCTGGCAGAGGTGCTCAGCCTGCATCCCGTGCACAAGAGATAGAAGACCACGAGTTACTTCTCGTCCTTGAGGCGCTTCTTGTGAGCAGCGACAATCTGCTCCGAGCGCATGCGCAGCGTGCCCGACGCGTTCTCGGAATCGAACTTCATGCGCTGAGCGAGTGCGGAGCTCGTGGCAAGCGAGATGTTTCCCTCGGCAAAGGCGACGAGCTGCATGAGCATGTCGGTGAACTCGGGGTTGCCGTGATAGCACTGGATGGCCTCGTCAATCTGCGTCCAGACTTCCTCGGAATTATCGACCGAGGCACTGCCGTAGCCACAGAAGAAGTGGAACGCAGCCTCGCGCACGAAGCCGTTTGTCTCGTCATAGAGCGAATCTTCGGCGGCGACGAGCACGTCCTCGCCATAGCGCTGACCGGCCTTGCCCATCTGATCAAGCGCGTGCAGAACTTCCAGCGCGTCTGCGCCTCGGGCTTGGTCAGACCGCTGGCGATGTCATCGGCAAAGGGAAGCAGGACGCTCGCGTCTTTGTCGGCAATGAGCGCGACGGTCGAGGCAGCCTTCTGACGGCGAATCCTGCTTGAGCCGGCTATCTCCTGCGCAAGCGCATCGACAAGGCTCTCATCGGTAAGTGCTTGCTCGGCTAGCGCCTCGCGCTCCTCTGCCGTGCCAATCTTCAATTCCTCTGCCATATGAGCACGCCCTTTCGCTTCTCGTTGCTTGTCTGTCTAGTCGTTGTAGAACGCCTGCTCTTGGTCGATCTCTTCAACGACTTCCTCTTGCACTGCCTGCTCGCGCTCGTCCATGGAGATATACGAGCGCGTGCTGTTGATTGCCTTGTATGCGGGACGAATGATGCGCTTGCCCTCGACGATTTCCTCGAAGCGATGTGCTGCCCAACCTGCCATGCGAGCCGTGGCAAACAGTGGCGTGTACAGCTCCTCGGGGATGCCGAGCATCGTGTATACGAGACCGGAGTACATGTCGATGTTGGCGCAAATCGCCTTGCATGAACCACGCGTCTCCTCGAAGAGCCCGGGGGTGAGGCGCTCGATGGTCTCGATGAGTTCGAACTCCTGCTGATACTCCGTGCCACTCGCAAGATCACGTGCGTACTTCTTGCAGATGACCGCACGAGGATCGCTCAGCGTGTAGACAGCGTGTCCCATGCCGTAGATGAGGCCGCTGTTATCGAAAGCCTCCTTCTTGAGGACGCGCCGCAGATAATCGGCAACCTGACCCTCGTCACTGATGTCACGCACCTGCTCCATGAGATCATGACGCTGCTCACTGACCTTGATGTTTGCGCCACCATGACGCGGCCCCTTGAGCGAGCAAATGCCACCGGCATATGCCGAGTACGCATCGGTGCCGCTCGATGTGAGCACGCGCGTGGTGAAGGTCGAGTTGTTGCCACCACCGTGCTCGGCATGCAACATGAGCATGATGTCGAGCATGCGCGCTTCCTCGGCTGTGTACTGCATGTCGTGACGCAGCATGTAGAGGAAGGTCTCGGCAGTCGAAAGGCCCGGCTTGGGCGGATTGATATACATGGGGCTGCCGGGGACGGCGATGCGCGGCAGACGACTCAGAAGCTGAACGGCGACCTCGACTTCATGGCGCTTGTTGATGGCGTCAATCTCATCTGCACCATCGGCGGCGTAGAGCATGAGCACGCTGCGAGCCATCATGTTCATGACGTTTTCGGATGGGTAGTTCATGATGAGGTTGTTGACAAAGCCATCCGGCAGGTTGCGATAGCCGTCAATAGCGGCATTGAAGCGCTCGAGCTCGGCGCGCTTGGGCAGGTCGCCCGCTATTAGAAG
>CABURF010000013.1 GCA_902493755.1 uncultured Coriobacteriia bacterium | reverse complement strand
AGAGCTTGACATCGAGGCCGAGCCAGAAGCCCATGTCGCCGAATTGCAGGTCACCCTCGACGATGGCGGTCTTGATGCCATGTGCCGCTGTTAGGTGGCCGATGATGAGCGCAATTGTGCTCTTGCCGACGCCGCCGCTTGCCGATACGAGCGTGATGAGCGGAGCACGTCGCGTGCCCTGCGCGGAATATGTGCTGGATACCATGTCTCTCATGTCAGTCCCCCTGGTTTGCCGCGCTGTTGCCAGGTAGGACGAAGTGGATGGTTCCCTTTGAGGCTGCTGCGATGAGGTCGCTCACGCTCGAGGGTTTGACGGCGAGCGTGACCCAGGAGATTTGCTTCTCCTTGCTGTCTTCGAGCGTACTCGTCTCAAGGACGAGGATATGCTCGCCGAGCATCGTGATCTCTCCTGACGAGGCTTTGACGTAGACGTCCACGACCGAGCCAGCGCGTATCGCGCCACCTACCGCGAGCACGTCATCGGATGCGACGCTTGCAGCTGCCAGGCCGTCTGGCACGGTGATGCGCGATGAGCCGTCACCGACGCGCTCGAGCAACACGGGTTCGTTCACGCGAATCTCCGTCTGCGCGACGAGGCCCTGAAGCTCCTCGTAGTTCCGTGCCGCTTGCCCCTGGGGCAGAAAGTCGACCAGCCATTCCTGTACGCTCGTGTTGGACTCGTCGATGGTGCCGCCGATGGGGATCGTCTTGTTCGCCACGAGGACTTCGGCACGCTCCCCGCCGTAGCTGCGAATCGCCGACGCACGTGCCATGGATGCCTCAGACTGAATCGTTGCCGTATAGGCAAATACGCAGAGTGCGGCGATAATGCCGCATGCTCCTGCGATGAGTGCTTGTTTTCGTTGCTTGGTCATCTCTCCTCCGAAGCCTTCGGTTTTGGAGACATGACTATGCGACGGATGGCACCGAGCCAACCACCCCGGCAATCTGAACGTTTTCGGACTAAATCAGGAGCAATCCCGGACCGATTTCAGAGCAAACTCCGAAACCCCGAGGTAGCCCCCCCTGTCATTTCGAGCGAAGCGAAGCGGAGTTGAGAAATCTCTCCTGCAAACAAAAGGGGTGGCGAGAATCTCTCGCCACCCCTGCCTGCTGGCTAGCTCCCGATTTTGTCCCTCTCCGCTACTCCGCTCTTGGCTGAGGAGCCGGTCCGCGGGAGACCTTCCGCGCCAAGGCAGTGCAAACGGGAAGGCCAAGGATGGTCGCAACGTAGGCAATTCCCCAAATGCTGGCGATGGGCGCGAGCCAGCGTACGATGAAGCTCGTTCCATCGGGAAACGTTTCGAAGCCCGTGCCAAACGCCGTCATACCGAAGCTCACGCAAAATGTCATGACCGTGGCAATCACGATTGACTGGAGCAGGCCGAAGGCAAGCGAGCGCTGATTTTCCGAGCCATAGAACTGGGCAAATTTTTCCCCACCTCTGATGACGGGAATGATCAGGAGCACGACAAGCCCAATCACGGTTGCAAGGACGACATTGACAAGCAATGGCACTGGCTCGAGGGGCTGGCCATTGTAAATCATCATGGCAACGCTCATCACCGCGCCAACGACGAACGACATGGACAGGTCAATCGTGAAGATAAATCCAAAGCTTGGCTTCATGGCTACATCCCCTCATAGTTTCCGCCGCTTACGTGTAAGTTCCAGTGGCCGCGTCCATCCATGATGGCAAGGAGCTTTTCGAGCGGGGCAACCGTGATGCACTTCGTTGGGCACACGTCGACGCACAATGGCGTATGGTCCTTTCCGTGACATAGCGTGCACTTGTCAAGTTGCGGGGCACCAACATGGTATTTGCGCAGCTGATCAGAAACTTTCTGCGGTTTCCGGCGAATCATCTCCATCCAAAGCTCATCGTAGGGAAAGTTGTTTTCCTCGCGGCACGCGACCTGGCATGCTTGACATCCGAGGCACGCGTCCACGCGAACGAGCATTCCAATTCTTCCGGTATCCATTTATGCCTCCATTTTTCGAATCTTGCAGAGGGTCGAACGCATGGGTGCGGTTGCGAAGCTCGGATCACACGAGTCATCGCCTCCGGGTATGAGGTTGTTGATGCAGACGTCTTCCCAGTCGTAGGCAGGAAGGTCGAGCTCTTCGCAATCGCTTCGCCATCCCGGGCGGGGAAGGGCAACGACACCTGGAGCGACCTCGAGGGAAACCTGCGCCTTTGCCTTCACCTTGCCGCGCGGTGAAATGATCTCGGTCCAATCACCCTCCTGGATGCCAGCTTCGGTTGCGTCGTAGGGGTTGATGACGGCAAAGGGGTATGGATAGAGCTCTCGCTGCCCAGGGACGTTGGTCCATGCAGAATGGAAGAAGCTGTAGAGACGGAACCCGGTGGTGAGCACCAAGGGATATTCCTTCGCGAGCTCGGGAGTGCTGAAGGGGCTTTCCTTGGGCTCGTGATAGACGGGAAGGGGCTCATAGCCAAAATGCTGCATCACGGGACTAAAGAACTCGATGCGTCCGCTCGGCGTCATGAAACCGGGCTGTCCATCGGGACGGCACATGCCCTTCTCGTATTTTTTCGTCTCCTTACCCTGCATGGATGCGGGCGTGTCGAGGTATGCGCCTTCGACGTACTCGTCCCATGTCAAATCAAGGCCATGGAGCAGCTTCACGCGCCACAGGACCATCTCACGTTCGTCTTCCCACGGCCACAACTCGGGGTCGAGTCGCTTGCCCCACTCCAGGTAGAACTTCCAGTCGTCCCAACACTCGCCCGGCGGGTCGACGGCGCGAGGCGAGGAGATGACGAGGCCCTTGAACGTCTCTTCGTCAATGGTGTCACGCTCGGACCAATCTGCCGAGGGCAGGACGAGGTCGGCGTATTTCGCGGTGGGCGTGATGTAGAAATCCTTCACGGCGATGAACTCGAGGTTGGGTGACTTCAGGGCCTCGACGGTGTGTTGAGGAGCCTCGTAGCTGTTCAGCGCATCATTGGCAACGAAGACCATCATCTTGATGGGCCAAGGCTGCTCGGTGAGCACAGCTTCAAAGGTGTCATAGGGAACGTTCGAGTTGCAGAAAGCCGCGTGGGCGGGAAACTTCTCTGCACCTATGAGTTTGGCTTCTGGCGAGTTCCAGTCCCAATCGTCCGGGATGAGGGTCAGCTCGGCACTGGACATGGGACCCGGAACGAATACGAAGCCGCCGGGCTCGTCGATGCAGCCGATGAGGCCCACAAGACAGGCCAGGGCACGTCCGGACTGGATGGCATTCGAGTGCATGCAGCTCGGACCGAGCATGGGGTAAAAGGTCGTTGGCTTGTTCGAGGCCATGAGGTGCGCTGCCTCGATGATCTTCTCGGCGGGAACCCAGGTAACCTCGGCGGTCTTTTCCGGTGTCCATTCCTCCACCATCTTTGCAAGTTCATCAAAACCGTAGGTCCATCTATCGATGAAGTCGGGATCGTAGAGCTTTTCCTTGATGATCACGTGCATGAGGCCGAGTGCGAGCGCGCCATCGGAACCGGGACGCACCTGCAAGAACAGGTCGCTTTCGGCGGCAAGGTCGTTGAAGCGTGGGTCTATGCAGATTATCTTCGCCCCCGTCTGGTCGCGATTCCGAAGCATCTCCTTCACTTCCGAGAGCATGACGATCGGGCTGATACCCCACAAGACCACGGTCTGCGCATTCGCGACATCGGCACCTTGCATTTGTCCTGCGCCAAGGGTCAGGGCGTGGGGCATGATGTTGGGGATGAGACAAACGTGGAGTGGTGCAAGGTTCCACCCCTTGGTGCCGATGGTCCCCTTCAGACGCTCTCCCCAGTCGTTTGTCGTACGACTCGTGCCCTGGGCGACGATGATCGATTCGGGACCATACTCGGACCTGATGCGTTTGACGTTGTCTGCAAGCATGTCGAGGGCCTCGTCCCAGGAGATCTCCTCGAACTTTCCCTCACCGCGTTCGCCTACGCGCTTGAGCGGTTTGGTCACGCGTCTCTTGTCCGAGTGAATGAACCTTTGCGTGATGCCGCTTCCGCAGAACGCGCCCCGCGAAATGGGGTTGTCCTTGTCACCTTCGATGCGGATGATGTCATCGCCTTGCGAGTAGACGATGGCGCCGCATCTCTGGTGGCATCCGGTGCAGACGGTCCTTGTTCTCTTCTGCTCCATAGCAAACCTTCCTCTCTGCTCTTGGGCCACTTGAGTACAAGATTGTCGGGATGGTGCTGAGTCCGTTCATCCACCTGCACACGTGGAATGCGGGAAAAGGCCTCACCTTGCTAGGGTGATATTGGCAAACGTGCTGGTAGGGGAAGGAATGAGAAGGCATGGAGAGGATCGAATCGTTGCTATAATCGTTTGAGGTTTCTGGTGAATTTCGGTGGGTGATCGCATGGCGGAGAGTTTCGGCAATCCAATGCCCGCGGGGCGCGGATGGATTTGCTGCGTCGCGGGGATGAGTCTCGCCGTTTCCGCTTTTATCGATTGCGCCGTCATGCTTCCGCAGGCACAGCAGCCCTATTTGCTTTGCGGCGCACTGGCTCTTCTTCTGATGATCGCCTGGGTGTATTGGTTCAGGCCCGCCGAAATACTGTTTGTCGATCAGGTCGCGTCCCTGATGCTCGTTTGCATCGGTGTCCTGGGCATCTTGAGCCCCTTTCTTCCGCAGGCCTGGATGCCCCTTGTCGTGATTTTCAAGATTCTGGTTGCCGCGGCGATTCTTCCTTTTTGGGCGAGACGACGCATCTCGCAGCATGAAAACGCCCAGGCCTCGCCAGGGCACAAGGTGCTTGCAAAGCCCGTTGCCTATCTCGTGACTTACGAAGTGACAACGTGCGTCGCCTTCGGCATCGTTTCGCAGACGTGCATTCCAAATCTCGTCATCGGCGAGATGAATGCCGGGCTGGGCATTGGAGTTGCCTTTGGGGGTGTAGTTGCCATGATCACGCATGCATATGCCGAGGTCCCCAAGGGAATAGACGTCCTCACACGCATATCGCTCATTGCGATTGTCATATCGTGGCTCATCTTCGCGCAACCCGCCTGGATGGAACTTGCCCTTGCGTTGTGCGGGATGGGGTTCGGGCTGTTTGCCTATCTCGTCTTGCGGTTGTCGGAGGACTTGAGCCTCGCCTTCGACTTTAGCGGGCGTTTCATGCCCTGCGTCTTCATTGTATTCATCATGGGCCTCGCCGCCGGGCACGGCGTGGGATTGCTCATAGACAACTCCGGATTCATGACGCAAAACCCGGTGATTGTCGTCGTTTTCTGCGTGGCCATTGTCGTTGTCGTGACGGTATACGGGCTTAGTTCGGAGCGCATTTGGGTCGCATCGGATCTGGGTGCCCGGAAGGCGGAACAGAACGATAAGGGCGGAAGGTGGAAAGGGGCTTGCGAGGCGGTCGCCAGGGCCCATGGCCTCACGTCTCGTGAAACGGACGTTTTGATTTTGCTTTCCAGAGGTAGAAATGCGGCATATATTGAGAAGAGCTTGGTCGTAAGCGGCAATACGGTCAAGTCGCACATGCTCAGCATCTACCGTAAGCTGGGCGTTCATTCTCAGCAAGAGCTCATCAGCCTTGTCGAGCAGGAACTCGGCCAGTGAGGATTTGTCTCATCTCTTGACGATTTGTCTTTTGTGGACTTTCTAACCCATGAAGAATATGGTTCTCGACCGCAGACCACCCAAAAGGGGCGCATGCCCCCCCATCATCCCAAGCGAGCGCATGCCCCCCCGTCATTTCGAGCGGGCGGATGCCCCTCTTGTCATTTCGAGCGGAGCGAAGCGGAGTCGAGAAATCTCGCTCTACAGATGCCTGATGATGTTACGGAACTCCTCCTCGGCATCGCTCTTGGTGGCGGCGATGATGGTCTCGCCCGGGTACAGCACCGTATCGCCCGTGATCATCACGAACTCGTCATCGCGAATGACGGCGATGAGCTGCGTATCGTGCGAGAAGGGGATGTCAGCCACGCGCACGCCGTCCTTGTGGCGCATCTTGGCGGGAAGCTTTGTCTCGACCATCACGATGTCGCCCTCGCGCAGCGAAAAGACCATGCGCATATCGCCGACAATGGCCTCTTCCTCGACCATGCGCGCAATGAGCTCGGTCGATGAAACGGGTTCGATGCCCACCTCATGAAAGATGCGACCATTCTTGGGATTGTTGACATTGGCGATGCAGCGCGGAACGTTGAAGGCGGTCATGGCAATCTCGCAAGCAACGAGATTCGTCTCGTCATGGCCCATGAGCGCAATGAACAGATCAGCGTCATCGACACCGGCATCGAGCTGCACGGCCGAATCGGTGCCGTCGCCCTCGATGATGAGGACTTCGGGAGGCAGCGTGTCAGCGAGGTGATCGATGGTCTCGCGCTCCTCTTCGATGAGGGTAATGCGGTGGTTCTGCTCGAGCATCATCGAGATGAGGTATTCCGAGGTGGTTGACCCGCCGCTAATGACGATGAACATGTGATCAGCTCCTGATAAAGCGCGAGAGACGGCCGAAGTCCTCGCGGGCGACACAGACGATGGCCACGTCGCCATCGTGCAGAATCGTGTCTTGCGAGGGGAGGATGGTCTCGTCGTCATGCTCGACGGCGACGACGCGCGCATCGTAGTCCTTCTCAAGCTCGCTGCATGACATGGTGGTGTCATCTTCGAGGTTGAAGGCAAAGCGCGCCAGCTCGTAGCTGCCGAAGGTGTCGATGTGATGGCCATGGCCCGACTGGATCTTCGAGAAGATCTCCTCGGCTACGAGTGTCGTTCCGCAGGCGAAGTCAATGCCGAGCTGCGCATAGGTCTTCTCACGACGCGCCTCGTATAGACGCGTGATGACGTGTGGGACCTCATAAATGCGTCGCGCAACCTCCGCGATCATGAGATTGGCGTTATCGTTGCTCGTGACGGCAGCAATGACGTCTGCCTCGTCGATGCCGGCGTCCATGAGGGCGCTCTCGTCGAAACCGATACCGCGTACAATGCGGCCATTGAAGTCACGTCCGAGGTTCTTGAATGCGTCGGCGGCGCGATCGATGACAGAGACGTTATGCCCATCTTCGGAAAGCAGCGTTGCCAAGTGGCTTCCCACGCGGCCACAGCCCACGACGATAATGTTCATGACGCGCTCCTTCGTCCTACTGAGCGGTTATCACATCACAGCCCATATATGGACGCAGTGCTTCGGGAACCGTGATGGTGCCATCGGCGTTCTGGTAGTTCTCGATGATGGCGGCCATCGTGCGTCCCACGGCAAGACCGCTGCCGTTGAGGGTGTGCGCAAAATGCTTTTTGCCGTTCTCATCGGTGAACTTGATGTTGGCGCGGCGTGCCTGGAAGTCTCCGCAATTGCTGCAGCTCGAAATCTCCTTGTAGGCACCATAGCTCGGCAACCATACCTCGAGGTCATAGGTCTGGCGGGCCGAGAAGCCAAGGTCACCCGTGCACAGACTGATGACGCGATAGGGAAGCTCCAGCTCTTGCAGGATCTTCTCCGCGCAGGCGGTCATGTCCTCGAGCTCCTCATCGGATTTGTCCGGCTCGGCGAAGCGCACCATCTCGACTTTGTCGAACTGATGCACGCGGATGATGCCGCGCGTATCGCGGCCGGCGCTACCGGCCTCCTCGCGGAAGCACGGCGTGTATGCGCAGTAGCGAATCGGGAGCTCCGCACCGTCGAGCACTTCGTTGGCATGCAGGTTGGTGAGCATGACTTCGGCCGTGGGAATGAGGTAGAGCCCTTCGGTTGTCTTGAAGAGGTCCTCCTCGAACTTGGGCAGTTGACCCGTGCCGGTGAGGGTTTCCTTGTTTGCGAGTGCGGGAACCCACCACTCGGTCGAGCCCCACTTGACGTGCTCGTTGAGCATGAAGTTGATGAGCGAGCGCTCGAGGCGGGCACCAGCGCCATGTAGCGCGTAGAAGCGCGCGTGGGCGAGCTTCACGCCGCGCTCGAAATCGATGATGCCGAGCTCGGGGCCGAGGTCCCAGTGCGGCTTGGCTTCGAAGTCGAACTCGCGGGGGGTGCCCCAGCGGCGCACTTCGGGGTTATCGTCCTCGTCATCGCCGACGGGCGTATTGACGCCGGGGATGTTGGGGATGGAGTAGGTGAGGGCTGTAAGCTGCTCCTCGACGGCAACGAGGGCGCCGTCGAGGTTGTTGATCTCGTCGCCAACGTCGCGCATGTGAGTCTTGGCGTTCTCGGCCTCCTCGGCATTACCCTCCTTGAGCATCTGGCCAATCTGCTTGGAAACGGTGTTGCGCTCGGCTTTGAGGGACTCGACCTTCTGGATGATCTCGCGGCGTTCTTCATCGAGACGACGGAATTCGTCGTAATCCCATTTTGCATGGCGGTTCTTCAGAGCCTCCTCGATGGCTTCGGGGTTCTCGCGAATGAAGCGAATGTCGAGCATTGTTCCTCCTGTGCCTGGCGTGATACGCCGTTTGAAATGTGTTGCGAGCAAGTATACCTCTCACGGTGCGTTTTGCGGTACCATGCGACCCGTGACTTTTAGCTGGGAGAGAGCATGTTTGACGAATACTTCGCATACTTTGGCCTGACGGGGGGCATCCTCATCATCATTGGTGTTGGCCTGCTCTTCTTCCTGCTGGTTGCCATTATCCTCGAACGTCGGACCAAGCTGCTCTTTCCCGAGCGGCATAAGCCTGCGTCAAAATCAGATGACGATTTTCTGTCCTTTGACGATGACGAAGACGAAGACTGAGTCTACGGGTACACTTAGCCCGATTTGTATGTGACGATCCAAGCAAAGGAGTACGACGTGATTAGAAAACGCCTTATCGCATGCCTTGTCGCTGCGATCATGTCCTGTACTTGCCTGTTCGCGTTTGCGGCATGCGGGTCGTCAGATGCCAACGAGCTCGTGGGTGAGTGGAAGATCAAAGACACGGAGGTCACGGTTGTCTTCTCAGGAGACAAGTTCAAGCTTGTCGGTAACACCTTCGACTACACGGTCGATCCTGGTTCCAAGACCATCACCTACAAGTCGGGCGATGCAACAGGCGAGGCGAAGTACACCTTCGGCAACAACGGTCAGCAGCTCACACTCGACGAGAGCGATGGTGCGGGCGGCACGAAGACCACCATATTCGATAAGGTTTCGAACAATGGCGATGCCGAGCCATCAGCCAATGGCGCGATGGCCGAGGGCGATGCTGCTGTCGAGTAGGCAGCCACTTTACATTTATTTTACGTATCTCCGTTGCCATCAAGCGCTACAATGTTCCAACGCTCGCAAGTGCGTCGCATGGGCTTGGGCGGCATTATGTCCCGAACCTGGTCAGGTCCGGGAGGAAGCAGCCATAAGGGGCCTCTGGTGGGCGCCCAAGTCCATACGGCGCACTTCCTGTGTAAGTTAGGATGCAATGGAAGTAATACAGTTTTTCATCGACTTGCTGCGCGACCCACGTGGATTCATCGCGCAATGGATTATCGAACTGGGTCCCGTTTGGGTCTACACGCCACTTTTCCTCATCATCTTCGTCGAGACGGGTTTGGTCGTCACGCCGTTTTTACCGGGTGACTCGCTGCTCTTTTGCGCGGGCATCTTCGCGGCCGACGGTGGCGGTCTCAACATCTTCGTGCTTATCATTCTCATGACGATTGCCGCCATCCTGGGCAACACCTCCAACTACTGGATTGGCCGCAAGGTGGGCCAAGCCATAGTGGCAAGTGGCCGTGTCAAGGCGCTTACGCCCGAGCGTATCGAAAAGACGCAGGCCATGCTCGATAAGTACGGCTCGATTGCCGTGTTCCTCACGCGCTTTTTCCCGATTATCCGCACCTTCGCGCCGTTTCTGGCGGGCATGGGCGAGATGCACTTCGGGCGCTTCACGTTGTTCAACGTCCTAGGTGGCGTCACCTGGGTGTGCCTGTTCACGCTGCTGGGCTACTTCTTTGGTGGCGTGCCTTTCGTCCAGGACCACTTCGAGCTCGTCATCATCGGCATCGTGGTCATATCGTTCATTCCCACCGTGGCTGGCCTCATCAAGGCCAAGATGAGTGCGGGGAAGAAAAAGAACCAGCAGGAAGAGGCGGGTGCCGAGTAGGCCGCTGCTGGGACGCTGCTGAGACAGATGTGCCTGTCCAATGTATCTCACTCTGCCTGTTGGCGTATCCACCCGCGTTTCGGCAAGATGACGGAATGCTAAACTGAGGTGCCGTGGGGTTAGAATCTCCGCAAGCTTATCGTTGAACGAAGGCAGGATTCATGGCTCTTTCGCTGTATCGCAAGTATCGTCCCGAGGTTTTTGCCGACGTCGTTGGCCAGGAACATGTCGAGAAGACGCTCATCAACGCTATATCGGAGGGCGCGGTTGCCCATGCGTATCTGTTCTGCGGACCACGCGGAACGGGCAAGACCACGTCGGCGCGCCTGCTTGCCAAGGCGCTCTTGTGCGAGTCGGCCCAAAACGGCCAGCCCGACGGTGCCTGCCCGCAATGTCTCGAGATCGCCCAGGGCACGCACCCCGACGTCTTCGAGCTCGATGCCGCAAGCCGTACGGGTGTTGACAACGTGCGCGAGGAAATCATCGGACGTGTGGGGTTCGCCCCTACACGCGGCCGCTTCAAGGTCTACATCATCGACGAGGTGCACATGCTGTCGACGGCGGCGTTCAATGCGCTGCTCAAAACACTCGAGGAGCCGCCCGAGCATGTCGTCTTCGTGTTGTGCACGACCGATCCGCACAAGGTTCCCGAGACTATCCAGTCTCGTTGTCAGCGCTTCGACTTCCGTCGTTTTTCCGTTGAGGAAATCGTGGGCTACCTCGAGCGCATCAGCAAAGGCGAGGGTTTCGAATACGAGCCCGAGGCACTTGAGTTCATCGCCGCAAAATCTGCCGGTGGCATGCGCGATGCCACGACGGCGCTCGAGCAAGTCGGCGTTTACACCGAGGGCAAGATTACGCTCGACGAGGCGACGCGCATGTTCGGCCAGATCGACATCGCGGCACTCTTCGAGATTGCGGGATACATCGCGCGGCGCGATACTCCGTCGTGTTTCGTCTGGATCAACGACCTCGTGGGCCGCGGCGTCGACCTCGCGCAGTTTGCGCGTGACCTTGCCTCGCATCTGCGCAACCTCTACGTGACGGCCATCACCGGCGGCGAGAACGGCATTGTTGCCTGCACGGCTGCTCAGCTCGAGCGTTATCGTCAGCAGGCGGCCGAGTTCGGTGGTGTCGACCGCCTTGCACGCGCACTCGATATTTGCGGTGCACTTGTTGCAGAACTACGCAACTCTGCCGATGCGCGCCTGAGCGTCGAAATCGCCATGACGCGTCTCACCAGGCCTGACAGCGAGCTCACGCTCGAAGCCCTTGCCGAACGCATCGAGGCTCTCGAACTCAGGCCGTCGATGGGGGCAGTACCTGTAATTTCGAACGCGGCCGAGAAATCTCAACTGGAGCCTGTCGTGAGCAGCGGCATGGGAGATTTCTCCGCTCCGTCGCCTTGTGGCGACTCCGGTCGAAATGACGGTCCCGTGAATGATGACCTCCCTCCATGGGAGGGGTCGGAGTCATCCCCGGTTGCCACGGACGATACAGCTCCCTCCACCATCCTGGACGACACGTCCCCCTCTGTCATTTCGAGCGGGGCAGCGAACACGTCTCCCTCTGTCATTTCGAGCGGAGCGAGCGATAGCGAGCGCAGTCGAGAAATCTCCCCTGCGGCCGGCATGTCGTCCGAGCGTCTGCTCGCCGCCTTGCTTTCCGTAGTCAAGCGCGAAGACGCGGCTACCGGTGCGCTGCTTTCGGGCGTTTCGCTGTCTACGGAGGACGGGCAGTATCAGTTGCTCTTCCCCACAGGCTCTGACTTTCAGATGCGCATCGTGAGCGGCCCCGATGCCAAGGCCATCATCAACAAGGCCTTTGCGGAGGTGCTCGGTCACGAGGTGCATTTCAGCTGCCAGATCGGGGCGTTCTCGGGTCTGTCTGCCCAGCCGGCGCCATTGACGAGCGAGCCTCCTACGAGCATTGCTGATGATATCCCGCCAATAGACGACGGGTATTTCGAGAGCCTGGTGGCTGAGCAGCAGGCAACTCCTGTCGATGAGATGCCAGCCGATTTTGCCGATGCCCTCTCCGCGTTCGGAGCAGGTGTTAAAGTACAAGAGATAAACGACGAGGAATAAGGAGCCACGATGGCTAAAGGAATGAACCCGCAGGCGATGCTCAAGCAAGCCCAGAAGATGCAGGCCAAGATTCAAGCCGTGCAGGAT
>CABURF010000012.1 GCA_902493755.1 uncultured Coriobacteriia bacterium | reverse complement strand
CCGTCGGCGTCGGCCCCGTTGCCGCCGCATCCGTTGGCTTCTCGGTCATTTACGGGGCCATCTTCAACATGCCCGGCGGCACCTACGTATCCGCCGCCACCATGGCCGCTGCCCTCGGTGGCATCATGGGTTCCGGCTCGGGCGCCGTGGGCATCATCGCCCAGAACTTCCTGCAGCCCTACCTGGCAACGGGTGTCGATCCCGCCGCTCTGGCGAAGATCATCGCAACTTCGGCCACCATTGGTGGTGCGCTTCCCAACTCGGGTGCCATGTTCGGCATGCTCTCGGCCATGAAGCTCACGCACAAGAATTCCTACAAGTACATCGCCGCCATCTCCATCGGCGCCGGTCTGTGCGCGTTGATCGTCATGATCATCATGGCAAACCTAGGCATCGTGTAGCCCCTCCTTTTCCAGTCGGCGCCTCGCATGCACGGGGCGCCGACACCCCTTTCCCGAAGAAGCACTAGGCATAACCCGTCGAATTCAACAGAGGTGTCGCCATGGATCCCGATTCGCAAGGCCCCAAGGGCAAAGCCGTCACCGACGTGAAGGCGCCTGCCATGGGCAGGGCTCCCGCAAAGGGGCGCTCGGTCACGAGCCAAGTATCGCTTTTCGAAAGGGTGCCCGATTGGGCGCGTCTTTCCTGGCCGGACATCGCGGCCATCCTCTCTGGAGTGGTCTCGAGCCTCTCCAAACTTATGGGCGGCGGCATCGTCGCCTTCTACGCGGGCTGCCAGCTCGGCGGCGTCACCGTCGCCATCACGTTCGCGCTTTCCTTCGTTCTCACGTACTTCGTCGGCAAGATCTGCTTTCGCGAGGGCCTTCCCAACAACGTCGTCTCCCGTTACTACATCTTTGGCAAGAACGGATCTGCCGTCGGTTCGCTCATCTGGATATTCGTCCTAGTGGGCGTGTTGGCCGTGGGTACCGTGCAACTGGGAAACGCCATCCTGTTCGCCTTTGGTTGGGAGGGCGATCTTGCCCGCTGGGCGCTCTTCATCGGCATCTCGTGCGTCTGGGTGCTCATGGCGCTGTTCGGCACCAAGGTCATCGCCCGCATGAACGCCGTGTTCGTCGTTGCGCTCTTCTGCGTCATGGGATACGTAATCTACCTCATCGCCGCTGACGGCCAGCTCGTCGATGCCGCAACACACGGCATCATGATTCCCGGAGTGGAGCCCCTCGAGGGCTTTGCCTACTCCGTCAACTATGCCATCATGACAAGCGGTCTGCTCGCGCTATTCGCGGCGGACTTCACGCGCTTCGCCAAGAAGGAGCGTGATATCGTGCCCATTTCGCTCACGGGCACCATATTCGCCATCATCACGTACATATTCGGCGCACTCATCGTCTACTACGGCTTCGAACAGTCATTTGCGTACTTCAGCGCCCAGGGCATGGACGCCACGCTAGCCGCTAACGCGGCGGTCACCAATCCCGGCGTCTCACTCGTGCTCGCCTCTGGTGGCATCGGCCTTGCCATCATCTGCCTGTCGCAGATGAAGGTGGAGACCTCGAACTCGATCGGCGGCGCCAATGCCGTCTCCAACCTCTTCGACTCGCTCTTTGGCAGAAAGCTCGCCTGGCCCGTGGCCGTCATCATCGCCAACGCCATCGGCCTTGCCTTCATATTGGGAAACATCCTCGACCAGGTCAACGCCTTCATGAGCTATGGGTCGATTCTCACGAGCTCGTGGTGCATCCTGCTCATCACCGACTACTACATCGTGCGCGGCAAGATGGGCATCGGCGCACAGGGCATCGACCTGGGTGCACGAGAACACGCGGTCAACTGGCGCGGCGTGGGAACGCTCATCGTCGTTTCAGCCGTGGCGAGCGTGCTGTATGCCACGAAAATCCTGCAGATACCGTTTCTGCTGGTGGCACCCGCGTCCATGGTCATCTACATCCTGGTGAGCTGGCTGTTGCGTGACAAGGTGCGCTCGGGCAAGATCGCGTGAGAAGCGCGACAATGCCTTCGCGCTGCCAAAGATTGCCAGTCGTTGACCGTCAGGTGCCAAGGATAGCGGTCAATGACCGCACGCCTTGGCCAATTGGGACGAAACGAGCCTTTATGACGGTCACGCGGCGTCCATTCTTGGCAGACTGGCTCGAAAAGCGGTCACGCAGCGGCCATCTTGGACAGGAGCACTCGCTGACATTCGAGGCAGGTCAGTAGGTAGTAGATGCCGAGCAGCACAGCGGTGCCGCCGATGACCGCCGCCACGATCACCGCATAGGACGAGCTTCCCAGCACCAGGGCGAGAAAGCCCACGAGTGCCAGCCCGAAGCAATCGTGCACCATGGCGAACGCGAACGGCGCCGCGAAGTAGACGCCCACCTGGGTCTGTATGGCACCCCTCATCATCTTGGGATCGCAGCCGAGGTCGGCGAGCAGAGCGAAGCGACCGGCGCTATCGACCGCGTCGGCGAGCTGCTGCAACGCCAGCACCGCGGCCGCCGCCACGAGAAAGGTGATTCCGTAGAAAATCCCGACGTAGCCGATGGGCGCCAGCGCGGCGGCGTTGTCGATGCCCGTAGGTCCCCTCATTCCCACGCTGAAGGCCAGGCCAGCCACCATCATGCACGTGGCAACGGCGATCAGGACGCAGGTGCAGGCCACGGCGTTCGAACTCGACGAGACGCGGCTCTCGACCTGGCGGATGACGAAGAAGCGCAGACCCGAGAGATAGCGGGTGGGCTTGCGCCGTGCACGGGACGGCCAAGCAGTGGCGAAGAAGCGAAACAGAACGGCGGTGGCGAGCACGGCCAGGATGCCCAGCGGCAGTATCCAGACGACGAAGAATACGGGCTGCAGGATGCACGATCCCCACACAACGGCCAGCACGACAAAGGCGAAGGCAAGCTGCACGGCCGTTGGCAGGCGCCGGATGCCCTTGGGGCTATCGGGAGTCGAGTTCGCGCGTAGCAGCTCTATGAGCGGTCGCCTGCCCACATCGCGGATGCCGAGGAGCGTCGCCAGGACCATGATCGCGAGAAAGCAGCCAGCGGTCCAGCAAAGGGCGTCAGACGAAAACGTGAAGACGAGCTTGTACGGGACGTCGAAGACGAAGGCGGCGACAAAGCCGGAGAGCGGCGATATCGCGACCGCCACCAGCACGCCGATGGCAAGGGCGAGAAGGCCGACGATGCAGCCCTCGTAGGCGAGGATGCGCGCGATGGACGACGCGGGCATGCCCAGGATCTCGTAGAGCGCGAACTCGCGGGAGCGGCGACGCAGGATGAAGCGGTTCGCGTAGACGATGAGGAACGCGAACACGATGACGGAGAACACCGAGAACGCCTGCATGACGCCATTGGCGGAATCGTACACGCCCCTTTGCTGCTCGCTCAGGTCCAGGGCGAGGAGGTAGTCGGTCGATGACGTGAACGAGTATAGAAGACACGCGGCAAAGGCCAATGTCATGAAGTAGATCGAGTAATCCCCGAACGAGCGTCTGATGTTCCCGATGGCGATCTTTGCATACACGGACGCACTCCCTCCTCTTGAGTCATGCCCATCCTAGGGGCTGAGGAGAGGAGCTGCCATCGGGCAGCCTTACCGCATGCGAACACTTTCGTAAGGTTTGCGCCTAGGAAAGCCGAATGAGAGTTTGTAACGCGTCACATTACATGTTACAATATCATAGTTGATTGGAGCATATGTGATCCAAGGCTTTGCAGATAACGATACGCGCCTATTATTCGAAACGGACAAATCGAAAAAGCTCCCGCTGGATATACAACGCAGGGCGTTGAGAAAGCTCGAATATGTGGACAACGCCATGGCCCTCTTTGATTTGCGACTGCCCTCAGACAACAAACTCCATGCCCTCAAGGGTGACCGCGAGGGGCAGCATGCCATCTCCGTCAACGACCAATGGCGCATCTGCTTTCGCTTCGAATCAGATGGCGTCTATGACGTTGAGATATGCGATTACCATTGAGGAGGAGTCCATGAACGACGATACGATCATAGTGTCGCGCGAACCCATCCATCCGGGTGAGTTCCTGCGAGAGGACTACATGCCCGAACTCGGGCTCTCCGTCGCCGGCCTTGCCGAGCGCTTGGGTGTCACGCGCCAGACCGTGAACGACATCGTGCGCGAGCGTCGCGGTCTTAGCCCCGACATGTGCCTGCGCCTGGGCCGCCTTTTCGGGACGAGTCCTCAATTCTGGATGAACATGCAGGCAAAGGTCGACATCTGGAACTCGTTGGAGCTGCATCGCGACGAAATCGAGGCAATCGAGCCTATTGCCGCCGTAGGATGAGATAAGGGCGATGCCGACGAAAAGCCCTATCCTATGCAGCTGGCGATGATGCGGGCGGCCTCGCGAGCCGATTCGACATCCAGTCCGCCGTACTGGATGGCAAAACGCGCGTCATCGTGAGGTGATAGCGGAGCGAGTGCGTAATCGCCCATGGGTGAAAGGTGCACTCCCCGATCGAGTGCGATGGCGGCGATTCGCCTCTCATCGGCATTCTCGATGGAAAGCACGAAATGTAACCCCGAGTCGGCCTGTTCGACATGCACGCGGCCTGACGGGGCGTACCGTATCATCTCGTCGATAAAGGCATCGCGCACGTCGCGCTGCGCCTTGCGGTAGCGGTTCACGTGACGCTCGTAGTCACCTGTCTCGATCATGCGCGCGAGCGCAATCTGGTCGATGACGCTCACGGTGTTCGCGTAGAAGCCGACACGTTCATCCCACGCCTCAGCAAGCTTTGCCGGCAGAACCATGAAGGCCATGCGTAGTGCGGGGCCCAGACTTTTGGAGAACGTATTGGTGTATATGACATGGCCTGCCACATCGATGGACGCGAGGCTTGCCACCGGACGGCCCGCCATGCGAAACGACGCGTCATAGTCGTCCTCGACAATGTAGCGTCCCTCGACTTCACTCGCCCATGCAAGCAGCTCGTAGCGCCGACTTACGCTGGTCACGATACCGGTCGGAAACTGATGCGACGGCATGATGTGGACAAGGCTCGCATTGCTTGCCCGGAGCCCCTCCATGGACATGCCCTCGTCATCGAGCCCGATGGGTTGCACGGACACTCCCGCCGACTCGTAGATTTGCGCCAGACGCGGATAACCGGGGTTCTCGAGCGCCACCAAGCCCCTGGGTCGCAGAAGCTGCGCGAGCGCGGCATCGAGAAGCTGGGACCCCGCACCGACGACGATGCGCGCAGGATCGGCTTCGAAGCCCCGCGTCTCACGGAGCCTATGCGCGATGGCACGACGCAGACGCAAGGTGCCCTTGGGAGCTTGGGGACCGTAAAGCTCCTCATCGGATTCGGCCGACAGGACACGTCGCAAAGCCCTTCCCCACACGCGCGAGACCATGGCAGGATCGACCGTAACCTGCGAGAGATCCAAGACAAATGATGTCGGGGCGCTTTTAGGACAAAGGGACAGGTCATTTGTCACATTGTTCGTTGGTGATTCTTGGCAGTGGGACAAATGACCTGTCCCTTTGTCCCACTTTCTGATGCTCGCGTTGCAAAACGAAAGCTCGGAGACGTAGTATCCACTGCGGGGTTTTGTGTAGCAATAGCCTTCCGTCACGAGCTGTGCATAGGCATTTTCAACGGTGATGAGACTCACGCCGAGATGCTGGGCAAACGTGCGTTTGGAGGGCAGCTTCTCGTGAGGTGCAAGCGTGCCGGCCTCGATATCACACCTAATCGAGCGGTAGACGAATTCGTAGAGACTCAGCTCCCCGCGACTCTCAAGATCGTAATCCAGCATCAGCACCTCCGCAGCGGGACAAGGGGACAGGTCATTTGTCCCAATTCCCGACCTTAATCTGGTCATATTAATTTCTCAAAATATGGATATACAAACATGACCAGATTACGCCTAGGCTTCGAGTCGTCAATATTCGAATCGACATGCGGAGGCAAGACATGGCAGAGACGACGAGGGAAGAACGCGCGAAGCTCAACCGGGAGCTGGCGCAGATGCTCAAGGGCGGTGTCATCATGGACGTGACCACCCCCGACCAAGCACGCATCGCCGAGGAAGCGGGCGCTTGCGCGGTCATGGCACTTGAGCGCATCCCGGCAGACATACGCGCGGCCGGCGGCGTGAGTCGCATGAGCGACCCGGCGATGATCCGCGGCATCCAGCAGGCCGTGAGCATCCCCGTCATGGCAAAGTGCCGCATCGGACACTTCGTCGAAGCCCAGGTGCTCGAAGCCATCGAGATAGACTACATCGACGAATCCGAAGTGCTCAGCCCGGCCGATGACATCTACCATATCGACAAGACGGCGTTTTCCGTGCCGTTCGTATGCGGTGCGCGCAACCTTGGCGAGGCGCTGCGCCGCATCGCCGAGGGCGCGTCGATGATCCGCACGAAGGGCGAGCCCGGCACGGGAGACATCGTGCAGGCGGTGAGTCACATGCGCCTCATCAACGGCGAGATTCGCTCGGTGGTCGCCCTGCGCAAAGACGAGCTCTTCGAGGAGGCAAAGCGCCTGGAGGTCCCCATCGACCTGCTTCGCTACGTACAAGAGCACGGCAAACTGCCCGTCGTCAACTTCGCTGCCGGCGGTGTGGCGACACCGGCCGACGCGGCGCTCATGATGCAACTCGGTGCCGAAGGCGTCTTCGTGGGAAGCGGCATCTTCAAGAGCGGTAACCCCGCCGAGCGCGCCCGCGCCATCGTCGGCGCCGTGACGCGCTACGAGGATCCGGAATACATCGCACATGTCTCGGAAAACCTCGGCGAGGCCATGGTCGGCATCAACAAGGACGAAATCGAGTTGCTCATGGCCGAACGGGGCATCTAGTGACCACGGCGATTCTGGCAGTGCAGGGTGCGTTTGTCGAGCACGCCGCGATGCTCGACGAGCTCGGCGAGCCGTGGTTCGAGCTGCGCTGTCTACACAACATGAGCCGTCACTTCGACCGGCTCATCCTGCCCGGAGGCGAATCCACGGTGCAGGGAAGGCTACTGCGCGAGGAAGGTATGCTTCCGACAATACGCGCGCTCATCGAAGAAGGTATGCCCGTGCTCGGCACCTGTGCAGGGCTCATTCTGCTCGCCGAACACGTCATCGACAAAGATGGCGGCGGTCGATCGATCAGACCCGAATGCCATCTCGGAACCATGCACGTCACGGTCGAGCGAAACGCCTACGGTCGCCAGCTCGCAAGCTTTCACGCGATAGGCGATTTCGCCGACATCAGGGCGGTGCCCATGAGCTTCATACGGGCACCGCGCATCGTCGACGTGCGCGAGGGCTCGGTCGAGCTCGCGCAAGTCGACGGCGATATCGTCGCCGCTCGCGATGGCAAGCAGATCGGCGTCGCGTTCCACCCCGAACTCGATGATGACCCGCGCATCCACGAGCTCTTCCTCGCCCTGTAAAGGGCATGCAATCTGATTACCCCTCTCGCGCCGACTGGTCTGCGCGGAAAGCTCAGGGTATCATTACGGCAATCGTGTTCGATTCATCTCTATCAGAGTTTGGAGATACCCATGGACGCATGCGAAGTACAGCTCACGAACGGCAGTTCCTCATTCCAGGAGCTCGTCGATGATATGGCGAAGGACTCCTACTGGATTCGTTTCTTCTGCCGGCCCTGCTGCCCCGCTCCAGACCTTGAGGGCGCAATCAAGATGCTCGACAAGCTTGCCGCCGAAGCAAGCGCGAACGAGGCCTTTGACGACGAGCAAAAGCAGCGCATCATCGCACTCATCGAAGAGCGCAAGGCATGGTATCCCAGCTCGGGGCTCTGCAGACACTAGATGCTCCAGTTCATGGCGTACATGTTCTTATGATTAGCTACGAAACAAGTGCCCTGCTCATGATTGACATGCAAAACGGGTTCATCGACCCGTCTTCGTCGCTGTGCGTCGCCGGGGCACAGGCCACGATACCCGCCTGTGCTCACGCACTTGCCACGGCACGCAGTCACGGCATGGCGATCTATCACGTGCGCCGCGCATACGCCTTTGATGGCTCCGATGTCGAGCCCGTGCGCCGTCGCATTTGGTTAGCCGGCGGACGACCCTTATGCCGCGAGGGCTCTGACCCGCGCAGCGTCGAGGCTCCCGGCGAGCTCGCACCCCATGAAGGCGAATGCATCGTTCACAAGCCGCGCTTCTCCGCCTTCTTCGACACGCAACTCGATGTGATGCTGCGCGAACGCAACATCAACACCATCGTGCTCATCGGCACCACCACGCCCAACTGCATCCGGACAAGCTGCTATGATGCGCTCTCGCTCGGCTACAACGTCGTCGTACTCGAGGATGCCACCTCATCACGTACTCCCGCGGTGCAGAAAGCAAACATCGACGACATGGCGCACATCGGCACCACGGTCATGAGCTGCGACGAATTCGCCGCCGGAGCGCTTTTGCAGGTCGAGGATCTGATAGATTAGGACGTGACGGCGGGGACGGGGCTGGGACAGGGGGACAGGTCATTTGTCCCACTGGGCCCAGTGGGACAAATGACCTGTCCCCCTGTCCCAGCCCCGTCCCCTGTGCGCCCCATCTCATTTTGCAGAGGTTTTACAAGCGCCTGATGGGAGCTTTACACGTCAATCCTATCCTGTGGCCAAAGCTTATCCATGACAAAGAGATAGGCAACGACCACAGGAAAGGATCTGGATATGACCAAAACAGTAGTGCGCGTCGCCCTCACGGCTCTCGCGACAATGACCTGCCTCGTAGGGGCATTCGCCATGATTGGCTGCTCGTCATCGGGACAGGAATCCGGTGCCCAGAGCTCGGCCAGCACCGAGCAAATCTCCGTCTATTCGCGCGAAGACGGATCCGGAACACGCGGAGCCTTCATTGAGCTCTTCGGCCTGGAGGAGAAGGACGCGCAAGGCAACAAGACCGACACCACGACCGATAAGGCGGCCATCACCAACTCCACCTCGGTCATGATGACATCGGTCGCCAACGATCCCAATGGAATCGGCTACATCTCCCTCGGTTCGCTCAACGACTCCGTCAAAGCCGTCCAGATCGATGGCGTGGAAGCAACGGCAGATAACGTCAAAAGCGGCTCCTACAAGGTTTCGCGTCCCTTCAACATCGTTCTCAGCGACATGTCCAATGCGGCGGCAAACGACTTCGTCACCTTCGTCATGAGCGCTGACGGGCAGGCCATCGTGGAGGATAACCACTACATTGCCATCAACGACGCTGCCCAGCCCTACCAAAAGGGCGATGTGTCCGGCAAGATCGTGATTGCGGGTTCATCATCGGTCACGCCGGTGATGGAGAAGCTCGCCGAGGCCTACGAGTCCGTCAACCCTGCCGTCACCATCGAGGTCCAGCAATCGGACTCCACGACGGGCGTGAACATGGCCATCGAGGGTACCTGCGACATCGGCATGGCATCCCGCGAGCTCAAGGATTCCGAAGTTGCCGCAGGCGTCAGGTCTCAGCCCATCGCCCGTGACGGAATCGCCGTAATCGTCGCACCGGCCTCGTCCGTCGACGAGCTGACCAGCCAGCAGGTCAAGGACATCTTCTCCGGCATCGCAAAGACCTGGGCCGACGTGATTGGCTAGTCAACCCATGAACCACATCATGTCAAGGCAGACCTTCAAGGAGGGCGTGGCGCGGTGGCTCTTTGCCGCCGCTGCCGCGATTTCCATCCTGGCCGTGGCGCTCATCTGCCTCTTCCTCTTTGCCAACGGAGTTCCCGCCATGGCGCAAATCGGACTTCCCGACTTCTTGCTGGGGACCACATGGAAACCGGGAAGCAATATGTATGGGATATTCCCCATGATAGTCGGTAGCCTCTACGTCACCGCCGGTGCAATCGTCGTCGGCGTACCCGCAGGTATCCTAACGGCCATCTTTCTCTCTCGCTTCGCGAACACAACCGTCGTGCGCCTGCTCAAGCCAGCCGTCGAGCTGCTCGCCGGCATTCCATCAGTCGTTTACGGGTTCTTTGGGCTCATGGTGGTCGTCCCCCTCGCACGCTCGATTGGGCCAGGCAACGGCCTCTCGCTACTTGCCGCCTCCTTCCTCTTGGGCATCATGATCCTACCTACCATCATCACCGTATCGAAAAACGCCCTCGACGCGGTGCCCCAAAGTTATTACGAAGGGGCACTCGCCCTGGGAGCGACGCACGAGCGCTCGGTCTTTCGCATCATCGTACCTGCTGCGTTCTCAGGAATCATGGCCTCCATCGTCCTAGGCGTGGGGCGCGCCATCGGCGAGACGATGGCCGTGGTCATGGTGGCGGGAAACCAGGCCATCATTCCCTCCTCCATCTTCGATGGCGTGCGCACGATGACCGCCAACATCGTGCTCGAGATGGGCTACGCCGCAGACTTGCACCGCGGTGCGCTCATCGCCACCTTCGTCATGCTCATAAGCCTATTGTTCAGCGCAATAAAGAAGCGAGGTACCGTGAAATGACAGCCCGTCTCCTTCGCGTCGCGGTGTATGCGGGTGCCCTCCTGTCAACAGTGATGCTCCTCCTGATCATAGGGTTCGTCCTGGTAAATGGCATCCCAAACATCAGTCCGACCTTATTCGAATGGGAGTACACCTCCGACAACGTCTCGCTTATGCCCGCGCTGATCGATACGATTTTGATGGCACTTCTCGCCCTCGTCATCGCCGCTCCCGTCGGCATTGCCTCGGCCGTGTACCTCGTCGAATACGCAAAACCCGCAAGCCGTTTCGTGCGTGTGGTGCGCATGACGACCGAGACGCTCCAGGGCATTCCGTCGATCGTGTATGGCTTGTTCGGCCTGCTCTTCTTCACGACGCTTTTGGGTTGGGGTCTCTCATTGCTCGCGGGCGCGTGCACCCTGGCGATCATGGTACTTCCCATCATCATGCGTACGACCGAGGAAGCACTTCTCGCCGTACCCCAATCTTACAAGCATGGCGGTCTGGCCCTGGGAGCCAGCCTCGTGCGTACCATATTTCGCTGCGTGCTCCCGAGTGCACTACCCGGTATCTTCGGCGGTGTACTGCTGGCATTGGGCCGCTGCGTCGGCGAGGTGGCCGCGCTCCTGTTCACCGCCGGCACCGTTGCACAAATTCCCGACTTTGGCGGTGAGGGCATCTTCGCCTTGTTCGACTCATGCCGCACGCTCGCCGTGCACATGTACGTCCTGGCAAGCGAGGGATTGCATCTGAACGAAACCTACGCCACGGCCGTCGTGTTGCTTGTCCTCGTCGTGCTGCTGAATACAGGGACGAACCTCGTCGCCAAGCGATTGAACGTGGGGGAATAGTGATGATAAAACCCGATGCCCATACCAAGCGAAAGGATGATCCAATGGAATGCGTTCGAGAGAAAACCCCGGTAATCACCCTGAATGAGTCATGCGATCCTCATGGATGCCCCGATGACATGAACATGGGCACCGTAGCTTCAAGCCGTGAGGCCAAGATGGAGGTAAGGAACCTGAACCTGCACTATGGTGACTTTCACGCACTGAAAGATGTATCGCTCTCCTTCCCCAAAAACGAGGTGACTGCGCTCATCGGGCCATCCGGCTGTGGTAAGTCGACGCTCCTCAAGACCCTCAACCGAATGAACGACCTGGTCGCGGGCTGTTCGGTGCAAGGGTGCGTCGAGCTTGACGGTCATGACGTCTACCGCGCCATGCCCACCACCGACCTGCGCAGACGCGTCGGCATGGTCTTCCAACAACCCAATCCGTTTCCCATGAGCGTCTACGACAACGTCGCCTTTGGCCCACGCACCCACAGCGTCAAGAGTCGTGGCGAGTTGGATGAGATTGTAGAGCAGTCGCTTCGCGATGCGGCCATCTGGGACGAGGTCAAGGACCGTCTGAAGCATAGCGCCCTGGGCCTGTCCGGAGGACAGCAGCAACGCCTGTGCATCGCACGTGCGTTGGCGGTGAAACCGGAGGTGCTTCTGCTCGACGAGTCCACGAGCGCGCTCGATCCGATATCGACGGCAAAGATAGAAGAGCTCGTCGGCGAGCTCAGGCATCGCTACACCGTCATCATGGTCACCCATAACATGCTGCAGGCTCTGCGCATCTCGACCAAGACCGCGTTCTTTCTCCTGGGAGAGATGATCGAGGCCAATGACACGGAAACCCTGTTCACGCATCCGCAAGACGAGCGCACCGCAGACTACGTGGCGGGACGCTTCGGGTAGACGCTACTTTTCGATGATGGCTCCGACGGGGCAGGCGTGGTGGCAATTGCCGCACTCGTCGCAACGCTCGCCCAGGATGTGGTATGGGGTTCCCGCCACGATGGCCTTGTGCGTGCAGGCGTCCATGCACGCACCGCACTCGATGCACTCATCGGTGATGGTGAAACCGGCGGGCACGAAAGTCGCGCCACCCCAGGAAAAGCGCTCGCGCAGGATCTTGTGGTCGCGGTGCACCATGTTGAAGTCGTAGTCGTAGAGCTCACCCCAGGCGCTGTCCATGACGAGGACCACGGTCTCGGGATACTTGTTGATGTCATAGGTCGCCACGGCGAACATGGGGTTGGCCGCGGCCTTGGCGGAAAGTTCCTCGTCGCTCAGAAGGCGCACGTTG
>CABURF010000011.1 GCA_902493755.1 uncultured Coriobacteriia bacterium | reverse complement strand
CAGAAGCACGTCGCAATTGTGCAGACCGCGCGCATGCATCGTGATGATGCGCAACGGCGGATTGGGATCGCCAAACTCCTCCTGGTAGAACGCCGCGTATTCCTCGTCGCTTACCTCACTGCGGGGTTTTGCCCAGATGGGAACCATGGAGTTGAGGACACGACGCTCGATGTATTCCTCGAACTCGGGCTCGGCGTCACTGGCCCCGTCTTCGGGAACAACCTGACGCACGCCGCTCGTCTCGTAGCGGATATAGTTGCTGTGACGCTTCACGAGTTCCTCGAGCGCGGGATACGACAGAAACTTGGTGTAATCGTTAGCCGCGTCATTGGGACGAAGGTGCAAGATCACATCCGTACCTGCGTGGTCCCTTTCGGCACGGTCGATGGTAAAGCCCTCGATGCCATCGCTTTCCCAGACAAACGCCTCGTCCGAGCCTTGCGCGCGCGAGATGACGCTCACGTGATCGGCCACCATGAAGCTGGAGTAGAAACCCACGCCAAACTGCCCGATGATATCCGCATCGCCTTCGCCGTCGGTCATCTCGGCGAGTTTTGCCTCCTGGCTCGACGAATGGGCAATCGTTCCCAATTCGCGCTCGAGAGCGACATCATTCATGCCGATACCGTTATCGCTTACGGTGATGGTGCCGGCATCGACATCGAAGGCAAGCTCGATAGCGGGCTCCCAATCATCCTCAACGAGCTGGGATTCGTCATCCGCATGATTGGCAGCCTGGGACCGTATGATCATGACCTTGTCGATCGAATCCGAGGCGTTCGATATCAGCTCGCGCAGGAAGACTTCCTTGGTCGAGTAGATGGAGTTGATGACAATATCCAGAATCTTCTTGCTCTCGGTCTTAAACTCGTGCATTGAAACCCTCCATCACCTCGTGCCCGAAACGCCTGTCTTAACCAGATATATCCATGCGATAACGAAGTGCACCCAAGCAAACCCCCACCCCACGCTGCTAGGAAGCGGCACCGATACGCGTGATATCCGCCTCCTCGACGGCCCGCTTGGCCGCTTTGAGCCTGAGGGCCGCGCAGCGTGCGGCGTAGATTCTGCCGTCCCGGTTGAAATCGGCATGCGCGATATTCGCATTTCCGGGCGCGATGGATTCGAAGAAGGCATTGAGGTCATCCTCTTCCACGACAAGCCCCTTGTGCTTCGCGTACGCGTTCATCGCGAACTGCCTGTTGAGCTGCGTTCTCACCTGGAGCATGAGAGCGTTGGAGAGCTCTTCTTGCGTCATGCCCTGAGCCGCAAGAAACTCGTCGAGAGTTTGGTTCTCCGACTGAAGCGCGCCTCCTTCATCGCAACGCCGTAGATGAGGTCGGGGATATCGCCCACGATGCGCTTGGCAAGCTCGTTGCCCGCGAGCATTTGCGCGCTTCGCTGGAAGTCATCTTCGTGTTGGGAGCGAATCTTTTCCTCGATCTCGGCCCTGAGTTGCTCGAGGCTCTCGATGCCCGGCTTCGTGCTTCGTGCCCAGGCATCATCCGGCTCGGGAGCGACCGACTTGATGATGCGCTTGACGGTCACCGTCGTCTCGTAGCTATCCATCTTCACGTTGCCGTCGGCATCCGGAACGATATCGGGACCCTCGAAGCTGAAGGTCTTGGTCTCTCCCACCTTCATGCCGATGATGGCCTCGTCAAAATCATCGGGCATCGCAAATGCGCCGGTCGTATACTCGCGACCATCGGTGCATAGCGTCTTGACGGGAGCACCGTCCATGGTGGTCTGCATGGCGAGCTCGACTTTATCGCCCCTCATGACCTCGTCGTGGCTCGTGTCGGTCATGCCCGTGGCGGCAAACTGCACCATACGGTCTATCTCTGCATCGATCTCCTCCGTCTTGACCTCGTACGAGGGAACGGAGATGGAGACCGGATCGTAGCTCTCGAGCTCGTACTCGGGAACGGGTACGCAAACGAGCTGGTACTTGAACGACTTGCCGATTTGAGCATGCTCCGAGCAACGGTATACGGGCGCGCCGATCGTATCCACGCGCTCGGCAGTCAGGGCAAAGGGCGCGCGCCTGCGCATGATGCCCTCGTCTATGAGAAACGATGCCTCGGAAGCTCCCACGAGATTTGCCAGAAACTCCGATGGAGTCGCCCCGGATGCCTTGACGTCATCTTGCCCAGCGCCCCTCTTGGCTATCTCGCTTCCCGCTGCACGTTGCATTTCCTCGGCCGTCTCGGCAGGCGAAAGCTCCACCAGCAACTCGAGTTTGCCGTCTTTTTCCCTGACCTTCTCTACCTTCATGCCTACCTCCCCATAACGAAACCGAAGTCGTCTGACTGGTCCGCACCGGGAAGGACGCCATTGACGATTGCGGTATCGACAATGCGCCTCATGACCTTGATGCGAACGGCAGCCCTGCGAGCGTTTTCGACCTGGTTCTTCTCGCGTATCTCGGCGAGAAAGGCTTCCGGATCAGGAGTCGAGAGATACTCTGTCAACTCGTGATTGCCCACCTGTGTGCCCAGCACATCGGCCATGAGATCGAGCGCAACGTTAAGCTTGAGCTGGTAGGTTGCCTCGTCGCGTAGTTTTTCCTCATATTGGTCGGCAGTCATGTGCTCTTCGCGCAGGAACTGCTCGAAGCTCATATGCATGCCGTCCAAAAGACGCTGATTGTTCTCACGCATGAAATCGATGTTGTTCTGGATGACGTCCTCGGGAACCTCGCCCTCCAGCCTGGCGATGAGCGCCTCGCAGCAGTTCTGGAGCTTTACGTCATTGAGCTGGTACTCCATCTCCTTGTCATATTGGTCTTTGATGGACTGGCGAACATCTTGCACCGTCTCGAGACCGTCGAAGTTATCGCGTACCCATTCATCGCCCAAGTCGGCGATGCTCTGGATTTGCTTGCCTCCGCTTATCACGTATTCGAACAGCTGCGCATCGATATCCTCTTCCGTTATGGAAGGAGGCTCGGGCATCTCGATGCGTATATTGTCGTAGTCATTGAGCTTGAAGTCCGCCATATCAAGGTTCTTCAGTTCGGCAGAATCGGACATGGTCACCCTCCCCCATATTCGGCCTCCCGGAATGTGAACATCCGAAAAGCCATCTTTCATCTTCACTACGCATGGTTATACAAAAGCCTCGAACCATAGTCGTGACCATGGGGGTACTAAATCTGGTACTAAGCCGATGCGCATTTAGTACCAAGAGCTATAGGCGTCTGGCATTGTTCGTAGTACATTCGAGGTGAGAAGAGCGCCTATCATATGGATGTGCTAGTTCGAAAAGCAAGCGAGCGGGGGGCGCATGGCTACTTCAGAACACGGGCAGCAAGACTCCAGCACCGTCAGGATCATCCTTATCAGCATTGGCTTTAGCTTGATGCTGGCATGGCACTACCTCATTCTGTTTTCTCCGGTGTTCGGAGACATAGGGGCATTGGGAGAAGTTGACGGAGATTACCTGTTTGCCCGGCAGCTCACGCTCTACGTCATGATTGCACTGGCCTTTGGTGCACTGCTGCTACATGGCAAATGGCGCATGACGCATCCAAGATCCAGTAGTCGCCGAACGGCATATATCTACATTATCGGCACGTTCTCGCTTGCCGTCGGAACCCTCTATGTTCTGGGACCGCATCTGGAGCTTCCGTTTCCCGTACGATTGGCTCTCATCGGCATTCTCGGAATACTGCAAGCCGTCATGATGGTCCTCTGGATGCGGTGTCTGATGAAACAGCATGATGGGCACGTGCTTTCCTCGTTTGGCATCCACATGATTTCCGGAGGGACAATCGCCGTAATCGTTTGCTACTTCCAATGGCCCATATCACTTATCGCAGCAGTCATCCTTCCCTTCGTCTCTTCTCTCGTCCTCGCATACATCAAGACGATGGACATGCGTAGCCAAGACAAGGCCGACTACGAGAAGGACAGTCACGATGAGGGCAGTCTCGGAGATGCCGATCATGAGGAGAACGGAAAATCTTCCATCCAGGAAGACAAGATCACGAAGGCAAGAAACGTCCGCCTCATTTTGTTCTCGGGCGTCTTTGCCTTTTCCTTTGGATTGCTCCAGGGATCATTCATCATCGTGAACATCCCCATCCTCATCGTCACGAATGCCGCCGTGCTTCTTGGTCTCGTCTGCGCGGGTCTCATCATTCACTTGCTTCCGAAGAGCACCAGCGCGATTCTTGCCGTCGATCTGATGCATCGCTATTCCGTAATCCTCTTCATAACGGGCACCGCCGTGATCATGTGGTACAACATGGGGCGCTTCCCCATGGTCGTGTCGCAAATTGCCCTGCTCGCAGGCTTCAACCTCTTCGATTTTGGCCTTTTCGTGTTTGGCGTCGAGGGAAACTGGAACGTGAAGAGCCAAGCCCCCGGTTGTGACCTCGCGCGTCCCGTCGTGTACCTTTCCATGTCGTTTGGCCTGCTCATCGGATACCTTATTCTCAGGCTTGCGCCAGATTCCCTGATGTTTCAATCTTTGCTCGTCATCTGCGGGGTTTGCATCATCATGATCGTCGCCACCACGCTCTTTCCCCTGCTCAGACACAGTGGCAACAGAACCTCGAACGCGGAGGAAGACGGCGAGGGGACGCGTCTGGAGGGCTCTGCGACCAGCCCCGCGGTGATGAGCCTCTCCGCATTTCCCACATCGACGAGCACCTTGGAGGAACTCGAGTCCCGCCCGGTATCGCCCTGGAAGAATGCCTGTCGCGAAATTTCGGAACAATACAGGCTCTCTCCACGAGAGACCGAGATCTTCTTCCTCATCGCACGCGGTCGAAATGCGGATTACATACAGAAGGAGCTCGTTATCTCACCACACACCGCCAAGACCCATATCGCGAACATCTACCACAAGCTCGACGTCCACTCCGCCCAGGAGCTGCTCGATCTTGTCGAGGAATGCAAGTACGCGCGACGCGCATAGCAAAAACGTCCCTGACCATGGCATCTAGTACCATGAGCAGTAGGGCGTCCTCTCTTTTTCACGACTATTTACCCCGTGCGGCTATAAGGCCTGCGCGTGCATCCGTTCATAATCGACACCGCATGATTCGATTCGATTCCACAAGAAGCAAGCGACTGGATATGAGGAGATTCCCGTCGCGCGCGTGGAGGGAGGAAAGCACGTATGGAAGAAATGACAGCATCCCAGATCAAGGGACGCAGGACTCTGTACCTGACGTTGTCGACGATAACGCTCCTGTTTCTGGGACTCATCTACGCATTTTCGATGTTCGCGGCGCCAATGTGCCAGGCATTCGGCCTGGAACGGGCGCAGATAGGCCTGACGTTCAACATCATGATGATACTGTTCTGCATCGGAGCAGTTGTGGGCTCCCAGATCGAGAAGGCCCTCGGCGTCAAGGTGACGATCATAATCGGTGCCGTGCTCTTCGCCGCCGGATTCATCGGAACCGCATTGCTCGCACAAGGCAACATAACGATCGTATACGTCTTCTACGGTGTCCTTGCCGGTGCAGGCGTGGGTATCGGCTACAACTCCATCATCGCGACCACGAATGTCTGGTTTCCGGATAAGGTCGGCTTCTCGTCTGGCGTGCTCATGATGGGCTTTGGCCTTGGCTCGCTGATTTTGGGAACGCTTTCCGTAAACCTCTACAAGTCTGGCATCGACCTGACGACGGTCTTTCTGGGAATCGGCATAGCCGGTGGCATCGTGGCCATCATCGCCGGCATCCTCCTACGCAGACCGCCTGCAAACATCGTTGAGCTCATGGCTCCCGAAAAGGCCGGCGAAGGCGGTTACGACCCTGCCGAGGACGACAAGGCCCTCAAGACTCCCCTGTTCTACGTCTACTGGATCTGGGCTATCATCGTCATCGCCATCGGCCTGGCAACCATTGGCAACTGCGCTTCCGATGCCCAGCTTGTCGGTTGGGACGAGGGATTCGCAACCCTGCTTGTCGGCTTGGTATCCACCTGCAATGGCCTTGCCCGTGTGGTCATCGGCCTGCTCTTCGACAAGACCAACGTGAAGATCACGATGCTCGTCGATGCCCTGGTCGCCGTCATCGCATCGGGTAGCATCGTTTGCGCCTTCGTCTTCCACGTTCCCGTGTTGTACGTCGTCGGTGCGTTCTGCTGTGGCTTTTGCTATGGCGGCGTGCCCGTTGTCGCATCGGCATTCGCACGCCAACGCTTCGGGGCCAAGAACTACCCGCTCAACCTCTCGCTGGCGAATTTCGCCATCGTCTTCGGCTCGATCCTGAACCTGATCATTCAGGCTGCCCTAGGCGGCGATGCTCGACTCGAAACTTTCATCGTGCTCGTCGTACTCTCGCTTCTCGCAACGCTTGACGTGCTGCCCTTCTCGAAACTCTTCAATAAGAGCCAGAAGGAGCTCGAGGAACGTCGCGCAAACGCGACGACTCAAGAAGCCTAGCCACCGTACCAGGCGGTTGCCCATGGCAGCCGTCTGGTACCTATCATGATATGAGACAGTTGCTCAGAGAGCTTATCTCATGTCAACGCGGTATGCGCATGGTGAAGGTGGTCAAGCCGCCTTCACTGTCTACATCGATCTCTCCCCCATGGACCTCGACGATTTCCTTGGCAATCGCGAGACCCAGGCCAGCACCGCCCGTCGCCTGCCCACGAGCCGCATCGCCTCGGTAAAAGCGATCGAATATATGCTCGAGATGCTCGGGGGATATCTCCTTGCCATGGTTGCTCACGGACAGGATGACATTGTCATCCTGTCCGTCTTGCATCGCCCGTATGATGACCACGCTATTGGCGCTTCCATGAGCCATGGCATTCTTGAGGACGTTCTCGAGCACACGCCCCATGCGCGAGGAGTCCCAGAAGGCGGTTAACCCCACCGGGACATCGACTTCGATGGCAAGGTCGCGAGACTGAGCCTGCGGGTAAAACTCCTCGGCAATCTGCTGACACAGCAAGCCGACATCAAGACGCTCGCGCTCGATGGGAATGTTCTGCATGTTATAGCGCGTTATCTCGAAAAGCTCCTCGACGAGAGATTCGAGACGGTTTGCCTTGGCAAGCGCCCGGCCGGCGAACTCCCGTTGACGCTCGGCGCTCATCCCATCGGCCTCGTTGATGAGTTCGAGGTAGCCACGCACCGAGGTAAGCGGCGTACGTATGTCATGGGCCAGGTAAGTGACGAGCTCGTTCTTGCGCTCCTCGGCCACCTTAGCAGCCATCTCATCGCGAATGATGCGCATTTGCAGAAGTTCGAGCTCGGACTGCGTGGTTTTGAGATTTCTGGGCAATTCGATGGATTCGCCCTTCATCAGACCTGGCGATGAGATGACGCTGGATATCTCGTCGACAGCACGGACGGGCTTGCGCATGAAGACTATGGTTATGGCGAGCAGGCCTATCATGTAGAGAGCGATCGCCACCAGGGGCTTGAGCAGCTTCAAATCGTTATACGCGCTCAGGTCGCGATACGCGACAATGGGAGTCTCGTCATCGGAAAGTCCCTGTTCCTGGAGAACCTTCTGTTTCTCGCTTTGCGTCAGGGTACTTGCATTATCCTCGAGACTCAGCCCCTGATCTGCTGATGCCTCGTCTGGCGCAACAGAGCCGGCTCCCGCCGATGCGCCAGTGCCAAGCGTGTCCCGATAGTTGCTATAGGGTCCAAGCTCGATGACCTGTAGGTTCGAGCTATTAAGCTGACCGTTCACCATCAAATCGTTGAACTCGTAAACCGACACGTAATGCCATTCGGAGGTCGAATCCGCAATGTAATTGCCAAGGGCCCTGGAAATCCCGTTGCCCAACGTTACAAGCATGACCGCGTAAATGGCGGTGAACATGACCAGGGCGAGTACGTAGCGAATAACCAGACGCGTCCACATGGAACGTGCCTGCTCGGTCTTGAGCCTAGCCATCACGCGACTCCCCACGCTCGATCTCGAGCTTGTATCCTACGCCAAACACAGTCTTGATGAACTCCCGTGACGAATCGACCTGGGACAGCTTCTTGCGTATGCGCCGGATATGAACCATGACGGTATTGCTGTCGAACGAGTTATAGGGCTCGTCCCAGATACCCTCGAATATGTCCTTGATGGCAACAGGGCTGCCCGCATGGCGCGCAAGAAGCGATAGCACCCCAAACTCCTTAGGAGTGAGCTTGAGTTCCTCGTCATGCAAGGTCGCAACATGGCGCCTCACGTCGATGAGCAAACCATCATGATCAAAGATGCCAAGAGCCCCGGCATTGGCTGGATTCTGTATCGTCTGCCTACGACGTATGCGCGCGCGAACGCGTGCCACGAGCTCACGAGGCTTGAAGGGCTTGACGATGTAGTCGTCAGCGCCAAGCGAGAAACCGAGCACCGTGTCGGATTCCTCGTTACGCGCCGTGAGAAAGACCACGGGTACGTCCGAACCCGCACGAATGCGCTGGCAGGTCTCGAAGCCATTCATACCCGGCATCATGACATCGAGGAGAACGAGGTCGAAACCTCCGTCGGATAGCGCGTTTAGGGCCTCCTGCCCCGAAAGGCACTCATGCGTGGCAAACCCCTCGGCCTGAAGCACCTCCCGGAGCAAGCCGGTGATCGCCTCGTCATCATCCACTATCAGTATCTTGGCTTGTGTATTCATGGCGACAATTCTACTTGCTCCCAAGCCGCACCACGTCCGCATTTCCCATCCTTACTGCATCGTAAGAAATTCTTAAGGCTTTGCTATGAGCATCGACATAGGAGATTTTCGCATGATGGCAATGTCGAAACACGACCATTGCGAGGCGATTATCGTGAACGAAGACTTGATGAAATACAGCCGCTATTCTTCCTCGTACACCAGCCGCTCGGCCAACCCAGCCATGAACTCGATTCGCGTGGGACGGGCAAGCCGGCGCAGGAGTAGCTCGGGCATCCAAGTGCGCAGGATGCCCGTCCGCTCGAGGCGTCGTGGCATCTCCCATCGCAAGGGCAAGCTCATCGTCGTCGGCATGATTGTGCTTGGCTTTCTCTGCGCGTCATATTTTGCGAGTGCCTCGATGGAGTCGATGGTTCCATCACTTAGCGGCAAGAGCGGTGCCAGCGCAACGGCAATCGCCAGCACTCCGAAGTCCGAATGGAAACGTGGCAGAACGCCCGCCCTCTACCAGACCGATGCCCAATGGGCCGATACGCACTATGCACGCGACACGCTTGCCCAGAGCGGCTGCGGTCCCACCTGTCTGTCGATGGTCTACATCAACTTGACGGGACGCACGGAGATGGATCCGCCCAAGATGTGCGCATATGCCGAAAACGGTGGATACGTCGATGCCGGCGCGACGAGCTGGGAGTTCATGACAGAGGGTGCGCGGGGCCTGGGATTAAACGCCGAGGAACTTCCCGCCGACAAGAACATGATCAAGGGGCGTGTCGGGGCCGGTCATCCCGTCATCGCGATCATGGGTCCCGGTGATTTCACGACAAGCGGGCACTTCATCGTAATTTGCGGAATCGACGAGAACGGCCGGGTCATCATCCGCGATCCCAACAGCGAGGAAAACACCAAGAAAGCGTGGGACCTCGACAGGATCATCTCGCAGGCGCGTAACTTCTGGGCCTACTCGGTGTAAAGAGCGCGACTGCCATCTCGAGCGAAGCGGAGTCGAGAGATCTCTCCATTACGCGGCCTGGCGGCCGCTTCAGTCGAGATGACAGACAGGGGACGATGCATGACCAGAGCGAATGGGTTTCTGAGCTCTGGCATGCATCGTCCCCTGCCTAAACCTTACCCAATAATCTTCGTGGATTCGACAGTGCGCACGTACCACTTCATGAACTTCTCGAAGGGCTTGCGCAACGCAAAGCCGATAAGCGCCGCCGGAATGAGGAAGAGCGCGAGCTCGCCAAGTTGAATCCAGAAGTCCCCGTTGTAGATACCGAACATCGCCGCAGGCATCGACCGTATGCGTTGCCGGCAAAAACGGGCTCACGTTTTGCACGAAATCGGGCAGAATCTGCAACGGGTACGACCCCCCACAGCCGGTTATCTGCATGATGAGCAGGCAAATCGTGAGCGCCTTTCCGAGGTTTGCAAACGCAAGCACGAGGGCGTATATCAGGAACGTGAAGACGAGTCCCGAGAACCATAGGTCGAGCATCATGAGCCAGGGGTGCACGACCTGCACCTGCAGAAAGAAGATGTTGCCGATGCCGATGAGCGTCGTCTGCGCAAGCGAAATGCACGCAAGCGAGCAAAAGCGCCCGATCAGCATCTCGCGCGGCTTGGGATTGCGGAGCTTCGCCTGGGCGCGATTCGAAACGCCCGGCTTGACCACGACCAGGATGAGCAGCGAGCCAATGAAGATGGCGAGCGTCGTATAGAACGGTGCCATGGCCGAGCCGAAGTTCTCGGACGGAAATACGGCGATGCGATCGATACCCACGGGCGCAGACAGCGCTTGCGCCATGCTCTCCGCGTTTGCGCCGAGTATGGCCTGCAGCGCCGCCGGATCGCCCATCACGAGTGCCTCGGAGATACTCGTCGCGAGCTCGTGCAGCGAGTCAGCCGAGGAGCGCAGGTCGCCTTCCACCGAGGATATCTGGGAGACGGCATCGCCGAGGATGCCCTGGGCCGAATCCGATGCCGCCGCGATACCGCTCTCGGCAGCCGCCATGCCGTCGAGGGCCTGGGATGTATCGGCTCCCAGTCCGCGTACGTCCGAAACAAGCCGGTCAAGATCGGGCTTGAGTGTCGCATCGTAATCATCACGCACGGCCTGGATCTTTGCCTGCGCATCGGCAATCATCTGGTCGATGCGCTGCTGAACCGTCGGATCGACGAACTGTGCGAGCTCGGAGCTCGCAAACTGCTGGCGCAGGGCATCGAAACTCGCCTGTGCATCGGAGAGGGCCGTATCCATCTTGCCCTTGGCATCCTCGACCCTGTCGGCCACCGATGACAGTTCGGCCACGCTATCGCTTGCCATCCCCATCATGCTGCGAACCTCGTCTTCGGCCTGGCGTATGAGCTCGGCTCCCGAATCGAGCAGCCTTTGCGCCGATTGCAGCGTGCCGGCATACATCCCCACGACATCGGCCACGCGATTGATGTCTCCCGACATCGAGTCGACATGCTCTGCCAGAGCGGCGACTTGCCCATGCAGGTCCATGTCGTCGGCGTAGCGCGAGATGGACTCCGCCACCGAGAGCATGACCTCGGAGATGGACTGCGCAAAGACCGTGTTCACCTTCTCCGAAACCGTGTCCGCGCCGGTCGCGGTGATCTTGGGCGAAATGGCGTTCTTCTTCTCGTTAGAGTAGTAGGTGATCTGCGCACGTTCGGAATCGTCCATGTAGAAGCGCAGCATGTCGCGACTGAAATCCTTGGGAATGACGACGGCAGCGTAGTACTTGCCGCTTGACGCGCCATCGACCGCCTCTTCCTCGCTCACGATGCGCCAGCCGATCTGGTCGTTGCCGCGAAGCGCCGAGACGAGCATGTCGCCGACGTTGACGCGTATCGGAATGAGGTCGCTTTCGTACCCCTCGTCCTCGTTGGCGACCGCCACGGTCAGATGCCCCGTGTTCTCGAAGACGTCCCAGCAGGCAATGAGGTTGTACCATGCGAAGATGGATGGCATGACGACGAGGCCGATCGTGATGATGCAGCTCACGACGTTGGCGAAGAGATGGCGCATGTCGCTTTTGAAGAGTGTCCAGATGTTATGCATCGCGATCACCACCCGATGACGCGTCATAGCGTCCAGAATTGCAAGACGCCTGGTCAACGGGAACCGGGACCTCTACCCCGTGTACCATGTCGGCTTGCTCGGTTCCGTTGCGCGCCAGGTAGATATCACGCAGTTGCTCGTCGCTCATCTTGTCGAGGCGCATCTGGCGCTCGAAGCTCGAGCGCAGGCTTTCGACCACGATGAGGAAGCAGAAGATGAAGGCGATCCAGCCGAGGAAGAGCGTGAGCAACACGACCTTACCCGTCATGCCGAGCGAGAACACGACGAGCACGATGACGGGTACGGCGATTCCCGCAATGATGGCGCCTTGTATGAGACGCGGGTAGATCTGCTGGAAACGGGCGTAGCGCCGCATGAGGGCCTTGCGGTACTCGTCGCGATCGGCAAGAGCGCGCAACACCTGCGAGAAGCGGAAACGCCGCACGGGCACCTCGACGCTCTCGCCGTTGAAGATGCCGCTTTGCTTGATCTCGCGGGCGACGAGACGGTTGACATTGGAGAGCCAGGGGCGCACGAGGATGCCGATGGCCATGAAGGCGGCGAGGAAGGCGAGCAGGATGCCGATGTCGCGCAGATAGTGCAGGCCGTAGAAACCGCAGATGGACTCGCGCATCGCGCTGATGCCGTAGGTGAACGGGAACAGCGGATATATCGCCTGGAAGAACGGCGAGGTCATCTCGATGGGATACAGACCCGTCGCAGCGGGTATCTGCGCGAAGACGAGGACGATGCAAATGCCCTTGCCGATGTGCTGCAAAGTCACCGAAAGCGCGTAGATGATGCTGAGATACGAGAGTGAGGCGACGATTGCCGCAAAGAACAGCGCCGGCAAATTGACGATATGCATGCCGATGAAGGGCAGGCCGGCGCAAACGATGACCGCCTGCAACGTCACGAGAATGGCGTAGAGCAGAAAGCGCCCAAGATAGCGCTGCGTGAGCGTGAGCTTGCGTATGCCGCTCGAATCGACTTCCTGGCGCAGGACGACCATGAGCATGAAGGCGCCAATCCAGAAGGTGAGGTTCATGAACAACGGTGCCATGGCGGTACCGTAGGTGTCGACCGGGTAGAGCTGCACGGCCTCAAGGCGCGTCGGTGCGCTGATGAACTCGGCGACCTTCTCCGCGTCGAAACCATCCTCGCCGATGAAA
>CABURF010000010.1 GCA_902493755.1 uncultured Coriobacteriia bacterium | reverse complement strand
CTTCCCTCAGCTCTATACACGGCCGTGTTCGTGGTCATCGCGCTTGTCACCATTGGCTTGGTGATTGCCGATGACAGTGCGGGCATGCCCACGCGTCTGGGTGAGCACCGCGAAGGGAACAAGCGCGCGATGTCCCACATGAAGTCACGTCTCAAGTAGGGAGATGAGTGCATGACGGCAGCAATTTTTGCAGCAATCAGCGTTCTCCTCATAGTCGTAGCCATTGCCATCATCGTTATCGTCATCCGCTCGGGGCGACGCAGGCCAACGCGCATTCCCATCGACACGCGCAATGCGTCTGAGCTCGCCATGAGCACCGAAGCCCATGGTGGTCCAGGCGGTGACAGCCAGGGTCCGACGCGTCGCCGCTTCTTCGGTTTTGTGGCCGTCATTGCTGCCTGTATCGGTGCGCTCATCGTCAAGCTCTGGTCGATGCAGGTTATCTCCGGTGCCGAGTACACGGCGAAGGCCGAGGGCAATCGCATCAACGAGTACACGACCATTGCACCGCGCGGCCGCATCTTCGATCGCAATGGCGTCGAACTCGTTGGCAATCGCTCGACCTTTGCCGTTCTGGCGAGTGCTGACGTACAAAACGACAAGCTTGTGATACAGCGCCTCTCCGACGTGCTTGGCATTCCGCGCGAGACCATCGCATCGCTTGCCGCCTCGCAGACGCAGGGCGCGCAGGCTGATCGTCTTATTGCGCTTGATGTCGATGACCGTGCCGTCGCTTATATTTCCGAGCACCCCAATGCGTTTCCCGGCGTGCGTATCGAGAGCCGCACCGTGCGCACGTATCCGAACGACGACCTGGCGGCGCATGTGCTTGGCTATACGGGCACCATCTCCCAAGAGGAGCTTAAGCGCGAGGTCAATGGCCTGACGTACGAGTCAGGCGACATCGTCGGCAAGGATGGCGTCGAGCAGGCCTTCGAATCCTATCTGCAAGGCGACCGTGGCATTAAGCGCGTCGAGGTCAATGCAGCTGGTGAGGTCGTGAACGCCGTCGATTCGGTCGAACCTGTGCAGGGCAACGACATTCGTATCACCATTGACGCAAACGTGCAGAAGGTCGCCGAGGAGGCCCTACGCCGCGCCTTCGCCGACGCGGCTATGTCGGGCAACGACAGCGCCCGTTCCGGCGCCATTGTCTGCATGAACTGCAACACCGGCGAGGTCATCGCCATGGCCTCGGCTCCCTCGTATAGCCCGAGCCAGTTCATAGGCGGCATATCGTCGGATGTCTGGGAGGAGATGACGAGCGAGGATTCGGCCTACCCGCTTTCGAATCGTTGCATCGCCGGCTTGTATCCTGCCGCCTCGACCTTCAAGGGCTTTACGGGCCTGGCGGGCTTGGAATATGGCTTTGTCACCGACAGCTCGGTGTGGGAATGCGAGGGTACGTGGACGGGATTCGGCGAGGAGTGGCCCCAGAAGTGCTGGAAGACGGGCGGCCATGGATCGATTGGCTTCCACAAGGGCATTGTCGAGAGCTGTGACGTCGTTTTTTACGAGATTGCCAAGAACTTCTACCAGTACAGCGAGAACGAGACGGCACTGCAGGATTACCTCAAGAGCTGGGGGTTTGGCTCCAAGACGGGCATCGAGCTTTCGGGCGAATCCGAGGGCCGCGTACCCACGCCCGAATGGAAGAAGAAGTTCAACCGTGATGCACCCGAGAGTCAGGCATGGCTACCAGGCGACCTCTCGAACCTCATCATCGGCCAGGGTGATCTGCTCGTGACGCCGTTGCAGGTTTGCTGCGGCTATGCGGGTCTTGCCACCGGTCGCGTGCCCAAGCCCGTGCTGCTGCATTCCGTCATATCCACGGATGGAACCATGACGGCAGTCGATGGCGCACGTTACCAGGGGAGCATTATCCAGCCCGAGTTCGACCAGAAGAACATCGACATTATGCGCAGCGGCTTTCGCGGCGTTGTCGAGAATGGATCCGTCTCGCGCGTTTTCGAAGATATGGGAATCGCCACCTCTGGCAAGACGGGCACGGGCGAGGTCGCCGGCAAGGACGATTACGGCTGGTACGTTGGCTATGGTCCGACCGATGCACCCGAGTACGTATGCGTCTGCTGTATCGAGGAAGGCGGGTCGGGCGCCCTGTGCGCTGCGCCTGCGGTGCGCTCGGTGCTTGCAGCTGCCTTCGGTCTGTCTGCAGAGCACGTTTCCGGCTCTGCAACAGAGGAGCGCTGATACGGATATGCCTTCGTTTTCATTTGGAAAGTCCCCCAAGGTTCACGCGCGTACCGCCTCGTCCGCCAATCTTTCGCGTGCAGGCGAGAAGCGCTCGTTCTCGATTCCGGCAAACATCATCTTGCTCGTCATCATCGCGCTCATCCTATGCTGCGGTCTCATCACGCTCTATGCGGTGACGAGGACCGAAACGGAGTATTCGATTACACGACAGATTGCCGGTGTGGTGATTGGCATCGTCATCATGGTGGCCGTCTGGTTCTTCGACTACCGGCGTCTGGCAAACCTCGTCGTTCCCCTCATCGTGCTCGATGCGATTCTCATCTTGCTGCCGATGGTTCCCGGCCTCGGCCATGAGGTGAACGGTGCGACGTCGTGGATCAAGCTTGGCTCGCTCACCTTTCAACCGTCCGAGCTTGCCAAGCCGGTGACCATCCTCGCAATCGGCGCGGCCACCGCGCAGTATCAGGGCTCGATTGTCAGGGGCGCTGACTTTCTGAAGCTACTCGGCATTCTGCTTATCCCCTTCGTCCTGCTCATGCGCGAGGATTTGGGTACGGCCCTCGTCATTCTCATCGTCGGTTTCTGCATTCTGCTCATTGGCGGCGTGGCACGACGGTGGCTCATCATCTCGGTCGTCACGGCCGTGGTGGGTGTTGCGGCCTTGCTCGGAATCAATGGCGTCGTGAACGATTGGACGGGCGGTGACGTGCAGCTCATCAGGCAGTATCAGATGAGTCGTCTGCTCGTCTTCATCGACCCGGATAATCCCGAATACGCGGACGACGCCTACAATCTCAACCAGGCGAAAATCGCTGTCGGAAGCGGCGAGCTCGTTGGCAAGGGCTGGGGAAACGCGACGCAGTCTTCGGGTGGCTTCTTGCCCGAGTCCGCAACCGACTTCATCTTCTGCGTCTATGCCGAGCAATTTGGCTTCGTGGGAGCGTTCATACTGCTTGTGTTGTATCTGGCGCTGCTCTTGACGGCGTTGGGTATCGGGCTTTCGTCATCGGATTTGTTCGGCTCACTCATCGCAGCTGGTATTATGGCGATGTGGTTGTTCCAGATTGTAGAAAACGTAGGCATGGACTTGGGCCTCATGCCCATCACGGGTATCCCCTTGCCGTTCATGAGCTATGGCTCCTCGTTCATGTTTACCAATTTCATTTGCGTCGGCTTGCTTTTGTCGGTCTGGTCAAGACGCAATGACGCCCTGGGCTAGGAAGAGAAAGGTTCGGACACGATATGCCGAGCATGCCAATTGACGTAAGCAAGGTACTGAGCGCAATCACGACCATCGGACAGCAGCGTGACCTGCCCTCGCGCGTCGAGCTTGTCTTCGATCCGACGGCGAGCAATACGCTCGTCGACAAAGTGATCGATGCCTTCGTTGACGTGTCATCCAATGCTCATGTCACGGATGTCGTGCTCGACAAAAAAGTTCCCGTCATCTCCAAGGGTGCCGATCTCGTCATCGTCATCGGTGGTGACTCGCTGCTGCTGGGCGACGTGGTGCACGCAGCCGAGGAGCATGACGTTCCCGCAGTCGTCGTCATCGAGCGTGGCAAGACCTACTTCGCGAATGACAGACACTCGGCACAAGCCTACGCCGACATGACGCTGTCGGCGAATGCCGCCCCGACCCTGACGGGCACCGCCCGCACGCCTGGTGTGGGGAGAGGGATCGATCTTGAGAATCTCGTGGACCTCGAACTCGATGGCGAATCCGCACGTCCGCTCGAGCAGCTCGGGACCTGGATTGTCCAGAATGTGCCGAGCAAGCGCCTCTCACTTGCGCGAGCCTTTCCGTTCATACGTCACCCGTTGGCCGTCGAGCTTGCCAAGCAGACGACTATCCAGAACGGCGCTATCGGCTTTGTCATCGTGCCAGGTGCCGACATGCCGCTCATCGCGCTCAACCAGGCCAAGATGGTGCTCCAGATTGCCGCCGTGTACGGCAAGGAAATGAACAAGGAACGCATCGGTGAGGTTCTGGCCGTCATCGTGGGCAGCTTCGGATGTCGTGCTGTTGCACGCCGGCTCGTTGCACAAGTTCCCGTGTTGAGTTGGGTCATCAAACCCGCCATTGCCGCATCGGGAACGATGGGCATGGCAATTGCGGCGATCGAATATTACGAGGAAAACGGCAAGTTGCATGGGCTTTCAGATGTGACCGCCAAGATTGCCAAGAAGGCTGCTCCCGTCGTCAGCAAGGGCGGAGATCTCGTTGGCAATGTCGTGAGTGGCGCAACCGCTCACAAGTAGGCAGCGCCATAAGCCAACATCCATGATTTCAGAATGAGCCTTGGAGGCAGACGACGTGCAGGAACACAATCTGTGGCAACGTTATGCACCCCTTCTCGCTCGGGTTGAGAAACCTTCGCGATATCTGGGCCAGGAGTGGGGTAGCGTCGCGCCTTCCGAGAAGGAGGGTGCCGATTATCATGCGGTACTCGCATATCCGGACACGTACGAGATTGGCCAGGCAAACCAGGCCATCGCCATTCTCTATGACTGCCTCAACGCTGACGAGCATATTTACTGCGAGCGTGCGTATCTACCATGGGTCGACATGATCGCGCTCATGCGCGAGCATGAGCTGCCGCTTGCGTCCCTCGAGACCTACACGCCCGTGCGTAATTTCGATTTCGTTGGCATTACCCTGCCGCACGAGCTTTGTGCCACGAACATCCTCGAGTTTCTTGATCTTGCCGGCATCACGCTACATGCCGATGAACGCGGAGAGGATGAGCCGCTCGTCATGGGAGGTGGCCCCTGTGCGTATAACCCCGAGCCGTTCGCGCCGTTCTTCGACCTCATCTTCGTGGGTGAGGGCGAAGAGCTTGACGTAGAAGTCGCGCTTAGACATCGCGAGCTCAAGAAGCAGGGCGCATCACGTGCGCAGGTTCTACGCGAGCTTTCCCGTATCGAGGGCGTATACGTTCCGAGTCTCTATAACGTCGAAGAGCATGAGATTCGCGACGAGCAACTGGCAGCGGGTGCGCGTGGCTACACGACGGTCACGCCAGCTGATGCGGAGGTGCCGGCGCGGGTCACAAAGCGCATTATCCGCGATTTTGATGCGTTACCTGCCCTGCCGCGTCAGATCGTCCCATATTGCGAACTCGTGCACGACCGTCTCGCAATTGAGATTCTGCGCGGCTGCAATCGCGGCTGCCGCTTTTGCCAAGCGGGCATGATCTATCGTCCCGTACGCGAGCGTAAAGCCGATACCGTCATCGCTGCGGTCATGGATGGTCTTGCCTCGACGGGTTATGACGAGGTGTCCCTCACTTCGCTTTCTTCGACGGATCACTCGACTATCGAGCAAATGCTCAGGCGATTGAATCGGAGCTTCTCGCAGACGGGCAAGAGCGTGAGCCTGCCGAGCCAGCGCGTCGATGCGCTCGGCGTCGAGCTTGCACGGCTCGCGGCGGGCGAGAAGAAGGGGAGCCTTACGCTCGCTCCCGAGGCAGGCACGCAGCGCATGCGTGATGTCATCAACAAGGGCGTGAGCGAGGAAGACCTGCTCCATGCCGTGACGAGCGCTGTCGAGGCGGGCTGGCGTGGCTTCAAGCTTTACTTCATGATTGGGCTGCCGGGCGAGACCGACGAAGACGTTGCCGGCATCGGCGCCCTGTGCCGTCGTGTCTATGCTGCCGCCAAGGACGCCGTTCCCGAGGGAGAGCCGCGTAACATCCGCCTCAACGTCTCGGTCGCGCTCTTCATCCCCAAGGCGATGACGCCGTTTCAGTGGAGCGGTCAGATATCGCTTCCGGAGATCAGCCATCGTATCGACGTGCTGCGGACGAGCTTCCCCAAAAAAGGCATAAACCTGCATTGGCATGATTCGGACACGAGCTACGTCGAGGCAGTTTTGGCTCGTGGCGGACGGGAGTGCGCCGAGTTGATTGAAGAGGCATGGCGACGAGGTGCGCGTTTTGACGCCTGGACCGAGCAGTTTACGTTTGCTGCCTGGGAACAGGCTGGCGACGTGTGCGGTGTGCCCATCATGCAGCGCGCTGCCTGCGAGTATGAGGAGGGCGCCCTTCTTCCCTGGAGTCATATCTCTGCTGGCGTAAGCGAGGATTTTTTGCGTGAGGAACGTGCACGAGCCCGCGTGGGTGAGGTAACGCCCGATTGCAGTTTTACGAGTTGCTCGCAGTGCGGCGTTTGCCCGCTCGTGGAGATGACGAACGTTATCGAAGGCACGCGAACCTTGCGAGGTGAATGCGCATGAGCGAGGGATTTCGCTTGCGGGTCAAGTATCAGATCACGGATAGGCTTGCGTATCTATCGCACCTTGAGACCGTGCGTTCGATGGAGCGTGTCGTGCGAAGGGCTGGCCTGCCTTTTGCGATAACCGAGGGCTTCAACCCGCATATGAAGATTGCCTTTGGTCCTGCGTTGCCCGTGGGAGCTGGCTCGCACTCGGAATACTTCGACCTGCGCCTGCGCGAGTACGTTTCACCCGAGCTTGCGCTTGCGGCGCTGCGATCAGCCGCTCCGGAAAATCTCATGCCCGTCGACTGCGCCTACTGCGCGCGCGGTGATGATGCGATTGATGTTATGTATCCGGTGAGCGTGTGGAAGGTCGAGCTCGCGTGCGGGGGAATCGATGCCGATGACGTGGCGCGCGCGTTCGAGCAACTGGTTGATTGCGGTTTCATTGAGGTCACGAAGACCAAGGGGCGTAAGACGACGGTCAAACGCGTCGAATTCGAGGGCAGGCTTGTGGACGGTCCGCATGTGACCGCCGATGACGACGTCGTGACGGTTGACTTCTCCACCTTCCAAGGCAGCGAAGGGGCATTGCGCCCTGACAAATTCATTGTCGCGGCCTGCGAGCTTATGGATGGACCTGTTGCCATCAGAAGCCTCACGCGCATTGAGCTGCGGGAAGCGTAGTTTCCCCTGTTTTCATCGTCGCGAGTGGGGCATGATAGCCAACGGGTGCTATGGAGATGTACAGAGCGCTCTGAAATAAAATGAAAGGGAGCACGGGATCCGGGGCATCTCGAGCAGACTCACAGTGAGCGCGATGCGGTTTTGCGAGGACTGTTTGAGCGCGCGTTCTATGCGCGCGAGTTCCGCAGCGGCATCGCGCGAACTGTGAGTCGGGTGCGAGAGCAAGCCCCCGATTTCGCGCTCCCGAAATTTTTCCTTGCCTCGATTCCATCCTCCTAGTAGACTATTAGCGTTTGCCCCCTCGTGACGGTTCTTTTCCCTTTCCCGCACGATACGGGCATGTCAATGAGTAATGAAAGGTACGAACATGTACGCGATTGTTAAAACCGGTGGTAAGCAGTACACCGTGAAGCCGGGCGACGTGCTCGACGTTGAGAAGATCGAGGGCGAGGCCGGTGACAAGGTCTCTCTCGACGTGCTCTTCCTCAACGATGGCTCCAACGTCGTCACGGACGCGAGTGCTCTTGCCAAGACCAATGTCACGGCCGAGATTCTCGACCAGCACAAGGGTGACAAGCAGATTATCTTCAAGTTCAAGAAGCGCAAGGGCTACAAGCGCACGCGCGGTCATCGCCAGCAGCTTACCCGCCTTTGCATCGTCGACGTGAACGGCACCAAGGCTGCTGCTCCGGCGCCCAAGAAGGCTGCCGCAGAGAAGCCCGCGAAGGCAGAGAAGCCGGCCAAGGCCGAGAAGCCTGCGAAGGCCGCTAAGCCCGCCGCCGAGAAGCCCGCCAAGAAAGAGACGAAGGCGGCTGCTCCTGTCAAGAAGGCCGATGTCGATTTCACCAAGATGACGGTTGCCGAGCTTAAGGATTACGCCAAGGAGCATGACATCAAGCTCCCGAGTGGTGCTCGCAAGGCCGATATCATCGAGACCATCACCAACGCAGAGTAGCGAAGGGGGCTGAAGACTTATGGCACACAAGAAAGGCCTCGGATCCAGTCGTAACGGCCGTGATTCCCACGCGCAGCGTCTTGGCTGCAAGCGTTTTGCCGGTCAGGTTGTTAACGCGGGCGAGATTCTCGTTCGCCAGCGCGGCACGCATTTCCATCCCGGTGAGAACGTCGGTCGCGGCAAGGACGATACGCTGTTTGCGATGGTTCCCGGCACGGTGAAGTACACCAAGGGTCTCAAGCGTAAGGTTCACGTGATTCCCCAGGCGTAACGCACCTCAAGCGATGCAAGAAAAGCCCCGTTGCCATAGGCGCGGGGCTTTTTTATGTAGGTCGATGCATCCGGTGGTTTGGGGCAGGGTGCTTTGATAGAATCTACACTTTAAGACTCACCTTGAAAGGGCGGTTTCCACATGTGCGGAATCGTTGGTTACACTGGCACTGTTCCCGTACGCGACATATTGCTCGAAGGGCTGCGCAAGCTCGAGTATCGCGGTTACGATTCGGCAGGCATCGCCGTCGAGACGAACGACAAGATAAGCATCGTGCGACGCGTTGGCAAGGTCGAAGAGCTTGCCAAGGCGGTTGAAGACTGGGATGTCGCATCAACCTGCGGTATCGGCCACACCCGCTGGGCAACGCATGGTCGTCCAACCGAGCCCAACGCGCATCCTCACTCGGACTGCTCGGGCAAGATTGCCGTCGTGCATAATGGCATCATCGAGAACTTCGTGCAGTTGCGTGGTCTTCTCGAATCTGAGGGTCATGTCTTCAAAAGCGAGACGGATACCGAGATCGTCGCTCATCTCATCGAGAAGTACTATTACGGCGATTTGATCGATGCCCTCGCACGTACGACGGAGGTTCTGCAGGGCGCCTACGGTCTCGCAGTCATGCACGTCGATCACCCAGGCGAGATCGCGGTCACGCGCAAGGATAGTCCTATCGTTGTCGGTTTTTCCGAGGGCGACGAGCCCGCCGCGCTTGTGGCCAGCGACATCGTCGCCATCATGGATTTCACGCGTGACGTCGTCTTTCTCGAGGATGGTCAGTACGCGCTGCTCCGGCCCACGCGCATCGACTACTTCAGCGCGCCGGGCAAGCCCGTCGAGCTCGAGACCATGCATATCGATTGGGACGCCGAGGACGCCGAGCGTGGAGGTTTCCCGGACTTTATGCTCAAGGAGATCTACGAGCAGCCACGTGCCGTGCGCGATACCATCAGCGGCGCGGTCAAGAACGGTTACGTGCTCTTCGATAGCCTCGCGCTCGACGACGATGACATCGATGCCATTGACAACGTCTACATCATCGGTTGCGGTACGAGTTATCATGCCGGTCTCGTTGCCCGTGACCTTATCGAGCGCTGGGCGCGTATTCCGACGACGGTCGAGGTGGCGAGCGAGTTCCGCTACCGCAATCCCATTGTTTCATCCTCGACGCTCGTCATCGCCGTCTCGCAATCCGGAGAGACCGCCGATACGCTCGCTGCCGTGCGCATTGCCCGCTCCAAGGGTGCGCGTGTCTTCGCCATCACCAACTGCGTGGGCAGCCGCATCACGCGCGAGTCTGATGGCACGCTCTACGTCAAGGCGAACATGGAGATTTCCGTCGCGGCGACTAAGTCCTTTCTCGCGCAGATTTCCTGTCTCGCGCTCATCGCGATGTTCTTGGGCCAGAAGAAGGGGCGCCTGACCACTCGTCAGGTGAAGTCCCTCTACTACGAGCTCCGCGAAACGCCTGCCCAGATCGAGGACATCCTGCAGGATACCTCCGTGATCGAGGAAGCGGCCAAGGAGGTCGCGAAAGCCCACTCGGTCATGTACGTGGGTCGTGGCATCGGCTCTCCCATCTGCAAGGAGGGGGCGCTCAAGCTCAAGGAGATTAGCTACTTACACGCCGAGGCCTATCCGGCTGGTGAACTCAAACATGGTCCGATTGCGTTGCTTGACGAGAACGTTCCTGTTGTCGCAGTTGTGACCGAGTCCCCCACGCGCATGCAGACGCTCAGCAACGTGCAGGAGATTCTCGCACGTGGCTCGCGTGTCGTGGCAGTTGCCTCCGAGGGCGACCAAGAGGTCGCCGACATTGCCGATTACGTCTTCTATATTCCGCGCGTTGCCGATTGGTGCACGGCTATCACAGCAAGTGTTCCGCTGCAGCTCTTCGCGCGCTATATCGCGCTTGAGCGTGGCTGTGATGTCGATAAGCCGCGCAACCTCGCGAAGTCGGTGACTGTGGAATGACGAGCGCCGCTCAGGAAGCTCCCTCGACGGGGCTTGGTGTCGATATTGTCGAGATTGGACGCATGGAAAAGATTCTCCAGCGTTCCCCTCGCTTTGCCTACCGCGTCTTCACCGATAACGAGCGTGCCTATTGCGAGGGCCATCATCGACCTGCCGTGCGCTACGCGACGCATTTCGCTGCCAAGGAAGCTGTCCTCAAGGCGCTCGGCACGGGTTTTGCCGACGGCATTGCCTTCACCGATGTCGAAGTCACCCACGACGAGAAGGGCAAACCGCTCGCGCTGCTACATGGACGTGCCCAGCAGATTGCCAGCACGCTTGGCATCCTTGAGATTCCCCTGTCGCTGAGCCGCACCAACGAGACCGCTGTTGCCAACGCCATTGCGGTTACGGCAGCGGCGCGTCCTGTCGTCGAGGAAAAGACGACGCCTGCCCAGGAGCTCGCGATGCGTTTTCGCGAACTGCGCAGCATGCTCGATGACCTCGAGGGCGATGTCGACCAGGCCTACATGGAGGCAGACGATAGCGATGAGTGAGCCTCTGGCGCTAATGCTTTCGGAGCGTGACATCAAGACGCTCGTCCCGTATCCTGCGCTCGATGCGAATAAGTATTCGCGGGGAACATTGGGTGTTGTGGGTGGTAGCGCCGCGTATCCTGGGGCGCCCATCCTGGCGGCAAGTGCCGCCGTGCGCTGTGGGGCGGGCTACGTGCGCCTCGTCACGACACGCGATGCCGCCGCATGTGCGCATGCGCATCTTGTCTCCATTCCCGTCTCGGCATGCGATCAGGGCCTCGAGGGCACGCTGTGCGTGACCTCTCTCATTCAAGCGCAGGAGGACCTGGTCAAGAGTCAGGTCATCCTCGTCGGACCGGGCATGGGGGCAACAGATGATGCCGAGCGCTTTCTCGCCGCCTTTCCGCAGGATCGTCCTATGGTGTTCGATGCCGATGCGCTTAATCTCATTGCCAGGCATCACGGCCTACTCGAAATGCCTGCGCATTATCCGCGCATCCTTACGCCGCACGAGGGAGAGGCCGCGCGCCTGCTGGGACGTAAGGTCCTCAACCGCAACGAGGATGCTATTGCGCTTGCTCGCGCGTGTGATGCGACGGTTGTTCTCAAAGGCCCCGAGACGCTTATCGCGGCGCCGACGGGTGAACTGCGCGCCGTTGCCGAAGGGGGTCCTGAGCTTGCCAAAGCTGGTACAGGTGATGTGCTTGCTGGCATGATTGCCGCGTTTTTCGCGCAAGGGCTCGATGCATTCGATGCTGCTACGCTCGCGGTGTTCGTTCATGGTCGCGCAGGTAGGTCCGCTGCACGCGAATTGAGCGTTCACGCCGTGATGCCGGAAGATATAATCTGTAGAATTGGTCCTGTTCTCTTAGGTTTGGAGGCTGAGGGCGTCTCGTGAGCACGAACGAGGTCAACTACTTCGGTGCGCATCCCCGCGTTGAGGGATTCTCTTCCGAAGCCACAACAGACGAGCATGAGCATCTCAATCGCGAAGAGCTCAAACTCAAAGAATGCTATACCCGCGAAAACGTCCCGCGTGGAGCGTGGGTAGAGGTCGATTTAAACGCCATCGCGCACAACATTCGCGTCATCCGCAAACGTGTCGGGCTCGAGCGTCAGATCATGGCAATCGTCAAGGCCGATGGCTATGGTCATGGTTCCGTGCACGTGGCGCGCACTGCACTCAAGGCGGGTGTTGACCAGTTGGCTGTCTCCTCGGTGGAAGAAGGCGTTGAGCTGCGCGAGCATGGTATCGAGGCTCCCATTCTGGTGCTTTCGCAACCGCCTATGCGCGCCATTCCCTATGTGTTGGCGTATGACCTTACTCCCACGGTCATCACGGAGGAGTTCGCGCTGGCTCTGGGCGAGGAGGCAGACCTCAATGGCATGGTCGCCAAATACCACCTCGCCATCGATACCGGCATGAATCGCATCGGCATATTCTATTTGGACGTGGTCGATTTCCTGCAGTCCATCAATTTCCATCGCGGCCTCGAGCTTGCCGGCGTCTTCACGCATTTCGCAACGGCAGACGAGGAGAGCGACTGGGACTTCCGCATGCAACTGCAACGCTTCAATGAGGCGCTTCAGCTCATTCGCATCGATTACGGCCTTGCGCACAGCGCCAATTCGGCGGCGACGCAGCGTTACCCCGAGGCCTACTTCGACATGGTGCGCGTGGGCATCACGATGTATGGCCTTGCCCCCAGCCTCGTCCTGCGCGACAGCGATGACCTATATCCGGCGATGGCGGTCAAGGCCCAGATCATCCAGGTGCGCGAGCCCCAGATGGGCGAGGGCGTCTCGTATGGTTTCAACTATCGCGTGGTCAAACCCGTGCAGATCGCGACCGTTCCCATTGGCTATGCCGATGGCGTACGTCGTAGCCTGTCGGGGCGCATGCGTGTGCTATATAAGGGCCGTCCGTGCCGCCAGGTTGGCAATATCTGCATGGACATGATGATGATCGAGATTCCCTTCGATGCTGGTATCGAGAAGGCGCAAATTGGCGACGAGGTCGTGATTTTGGGCCAGCAGGGCGATTACGAGATTACCGCCGATATGATGGCCGACGAGATTGACACCATTAACTACGAGCTCATCTGCATGTTTGGTGCGCGTCTTCCGCGTATCTACGTGTAAGTGTAAGGTTGACACGAGGAGCGCGTGATGACAACGACACAAGCGGCGGCAGATTTAGACGATCACATTCACAAATCCCTGAGCGAGGCATTGGCGGGTATCGATAACTGTCATAAGTGCGCATTGGGTGATACGCGCACGAATGTCGTGCCTGGTGCCGGCAATCCACGCGCCAAGGTGATGTTCATTGGAGAGGCGCCAGGTAAAAACGAGGATTTGCAGGGTGAACCCTTTGTGGGTGCAGCTGGCAAGCTGCTTAACCAGATGCTTGAGCGCATCGGCCTTGCACGTGAGGATATCTACATTGCCAATATTTTGAAATGTCGTCCGCCGGGCAACCGTGATCCCCAGCCCGAGGAAATCGAGGTGTGCACGCCTTGGCTGCGAGAGCAGGTCAAGGCCATACATCCCACGGTACTCGTGACGATGGGCAATTTCTCGACCAAGTTCATCCTGCAGACGAATACCGGTATCACGCGATTGCGCGGCAAGATTCATGTGACGGGGCCGTTTAGGGTCATTCCGACATTTCATCCCGCGGCAGCCATATATGATCGCAGCAAGATTGGTGCAATCGAACAGGACTTCGATCTCATCAAGCTCCTGCTCGATACTGACGATGCTCGCGAGAGCGAGAAGGGAAGTGTCCATTGATTCACTGTCGATGTAATTCGCTTGACGACACCATGCGGCTAGGTGAGATAGTCGCCGGGCTTATGGAAATGAACGACTGCGTTGTGTTGAGCGGTGATCTTGGTGCAGGCAAGACGCAGTTCGCCAAGGGCTTTGCCACTGGACTTGGCGTTGATGATGAGATTACAAGCCCGACCTTCAATATCCTGTTCGAGTACGTCGGAGACGAACTTCCACTCCTGCACTTT
>CABURF010000009.1 GCA_902493755.1 uncultured Coriobacteriia bacterium | reverse complement strand
TCAGGGGCGTTGTCTCATTTTCCAGCAGCGAAAAATGAGACAACGCCCCTGAGCAACTGTCTCATCACCTCACGCCAACACGCGAAGTGCCTGGTGTTCGCAGCTGATGTCGAAGTGCGTCGCATGCAAGGGCTCGCCGTCAATCTGGCAGGGTGGCTCCTCGTCAAAGTCGATAATCGCATGATGAGCACGCAGAAACTCCATGGGTTTCATGCCCACGTGCTTGCCGTTTTTGGCTCGCATGAAAATGTATATCGCACGGGCGACGCCTGCAGGCGGATGCGATATGCAGATGTCGAGCGTGCCGTCATCGAGCATCGCCTCGGGGCAAATCTTGAAACCGCCGCCGTAATACGGGCCAATCTGCACGGCGAAAGTGATGCTTTGCCCCTCGGTCTGCTTGCCATCGAAGTCAGCGCGATAGTGACGATCGACAAGGTTGTGGCGCAACTGGTCGATACCGCTCGAAACATACACGCCCGCATCCGACCTGCCGGTCTCGGCGCGACGCTTGATCGTGTCAAGCGCGATAGCGGCATCCAGCCCAAAGGAAAGCGTCTCGGCGAAATAGATACCGTTGCAGAGCCCCACATCCACGAGTCGTGGTCTGGCATGCAGCACTGCCTGCGTGCACTTCCGCACGTCGAGGGGCAGCCCGAGCGCGCGTGCATAATCGTTGCCCGTACCAGCGGCGATAACGCCAAATATGGGGCGCTCCTCAACGGGGATGCGCATGAGCGCGTTCACGACAAGATGCGCGAGGCCATCGCCGCCAATCGCGATGACCGCGCGAATGCCGCCCGATTTCTCGACGACGTCGCGTGTTTGCTCGGGCGAGCTGAGAAAAGCCGCATCGACCTCGGCATTCGCAAAGGTCGCGCTTGTCTTCCCGTGGGCGATGGCTGCTTCCATCTCGCCCATGGCGCGACGTGCGGCCTGTGTCCCCGTGCCGTTGCCGGCGGCCGGGTTTGCGACAACCAATATGGACGCAGACCTCTCGCTCATCGCCACCCCCTCGTCTACTTGATGCTCAGGCCAAGCTCATAGGCCTTCTGCAGGCCAGGATTTCCCTCGATGGCGCCCTTCTCGTACACGTTGTTGATAATGACCTCGCCAAGGTTCTCCTGCTTGCAATAGTCGGCCGCCACACGATAGCTGTTGACGGCAGGTTCGCAGGTAGCCTCGTCCTTGTCCTCGAAGCACAGCAGCAGCGCGGTCTGCATAATGCCGAAGGGCTTGCCAATTCCGCAGAACATACGGTCCTGAAAAGCGCGCAGCTGCGCCGGAAAGTTGTAGAAGTACATGGGTGTCGCATACACGATCACATCCGCCTCATGCAGCAGCGGGTAATACTTCTGCATATCGTCCTCGTTGATGCACTCGCCCTCGTGCGAGAGACAATACTCGCAGGCCATGCAACCCGAAATCTTCGCATGCCCAACGCCAATGCGTGTGACCTCATTGCCCGCCTCGAGTGCACCGCGCTCGAACCAGTCGGCAAGTATGCTCGAGTTCCCGCCTTCGCGCGGGCTCGCATGAACAAGCAGGATATTCTTCGACATGATGGCTCCCCACCCCTATCATCGTTTCGGCAACATATGCTGGCATAATTATACGTCTAAAGCGATAAAGCGAGATAGGAAGCGCGAAGACCAATCGTCCTTCTCCCGCCACCAAACCGTAATCTGTTTCTTTAATGAAACATTTCATCCATGAGATTGCAGATATAATGCATAGAGTTTCTCATGTATGCCCGAATCATGCATGATTTGTCCCCGGAGGAAAGAGGAGAGTTTAACGTGAAAATGAAGAAGAAGGGGCTTGTCTCCATCGTAGGCGTTCTCGCCTTGGCCATGGCACTTTCGTTTGCCCTGGTTGGATGCGGCGGCTCCAACAATTCGAGCGCTAGCTCCAGCGCAGACAACGGCGGCAGCCTGCGTTTCGTGACCGGCGGCGAGTCGGGCACCTACTACGCCTTCGGTTCCGTCATCGCCCAGCATGCGACCAACAACACCGATGTCAGCGTCACGGCTGCCTCGAGCGGTGGCTCGCAGGCTAATATCCAGGAGCTTGAGGACGGCACTGCCGAGCTCGGCTTCGCCCAGTCCGACGTCATGGCATACGCCTATGACGGCACCAACCTGTTCGAGGGCAAGCCCGTCACCACCTTCTCCACGCTCGGCGCCCTGTATCAGGAGCAGGTTCAGATCGTGACCTGCGATCCCAGCATCACCTCTGTTGCAGACCTCAGGGGCAAGAACGTCTCCATCGGTGCTGCAGGCTCGGGCGTGTACTTCAACGCCATTGACATCCTGGGTGCCTACGGCCTCAGCGAGAGCGACATCAACCCGACCTACCAGAGCTTTGGCGATTCCGCTGACGCCCTCAAGGACGGCAAGATTGATGCCGCCTTCATCGTCGCCGGTGCTCCCACCACCGCTATCACCGACCTGTCCACCACCAAGACCGCATACCTGATCTCCCTTGACCAGGCACACATCCAGCAGCTGATCGCCGAGAACAACTTCTACTCCGAGGCCGTCATCCCCGCTGGAACCTACGCTGGTCAGACCGCTGATGTCGTCACCGTCGGTGTCGACGCCGTCATCATCGTCGACAACGCCGTCTCCGAGGAGGATGTCTACGCCCTCACGGCTGACATCTTCGACAACGCTCCCGACCTCATCGAGAATCACGCCAAGTATGCCGAGATTAGCCTCGAGAAGGGCGCGTCCGTTGCCAGCGTTCCGTATCATCCCGGTGCCGCGAAGTACTTTGCAGAGAAGAACATTACTGTTCCCACGAAGTAGTTTTGAGGTGATGGTCTTCTAGATCATCAAGCGTTTTGAGTTAGGTCGAAGCCATGACGCGAGGGGTGTACCTGCCTTCCATCATGGCTTCGGCGCGTTTTGAGGGGAAACTATGGTCGATAGGGTTAAGAGAAGGATACAGAGGAAGAAAACCGGCGTGCCGCCCACTGCGCAGCAAGACGTCGATGTTCGCGAGACCGTCGTAGATCTCGAACCCCATCCCGACGCCCCCGATCAGACCAAAACCGGCAGTTTCAAGGCCATCGAGGACTCCGACCTCATCGGTGAGGAAATCGAGACCGGCATCGCGACCGAAGAGGGCGCGGACATCATCATGGAGAAGGACACGGCCCCCGTCGAGAGCGACGAAGCCGAGCAGATTCTGCGCAAGTTCGACCGCGAGTCAAACACGCGCATCTGGGAAGGTGTCCCCAAGATCATCGTCAGGGCCATCATGGCCATCTTCTCGGTCTACTGCATCGGCATGACCTTGTTCAGCACGGCGCTTCCCGAGGTCAGGCTCACGCTCTTCCTCGGCTGCATCGTCGTCATCGGTTTTCTCGTATACCCCGCCAACAAGAAGAAGGTTCGAACCAACTACATCCCCTGGTATGACATCCTGCTCATGATCATCGGGGCGGCTTGCTTCTTCTACTTCGCATTCAACGCGCTGCCCATCATCAAGCTCGGCACGCGCATCGACGAAGTCATGGTTATCATCGGTATCGTGGGCGTCCTCATTGTCGCCGAGCTCTGCCGTCGCAGCGTTGGCCTCCCCATCATCTTCGTGGTAGGCGCGCTGCTCATCTACGCGTTCTACTTCTTTGTCGTCGACCGCGGCATGGACCTCATGCTCGCCTTGCGCACCGTCGTCTACCGCATGTTCTATACGACAAACGGCATCATCGGCACGCCCATCAACGTCTGCTACACCTACATCGTGCTCTTCATCATCTTCGGCGCCTTCCTCGAACGCACGGGCATCGCAGGCTTCTTCATCTCGTTCGCCAACCGTATCGCCGGCTGGTCGAGTGGTGGAGCCGCCAAGGTCGCCGTCATCTCAAGCGCCCTATGCGGCATGGGGAGCGGCTCGTCCGTCGGCAACACCGTCACGACGGGCTCCGTCACCATCCCCATGATGAAGAAGACCGGCTACCGGCCCGAGTTTGCCGGTGCCGTCGAAGCGGCATCGTCGACAGGCGGCCAGATCATGCCCCCCATCATGGGCGCCGCCGCATTCCTCATGGCCGAGTACATGGGCATCCCCTACATCGAGGTTGCCGCCAAGGCCGTCATCCCCGCCCTGCTCTACTTCACGGGCATCTTCCTCGCCGTGCATCTCGAGGCTAAGAAGCTCCAGCTCAAGGGCATCCCGCGCAAGGAGCTTCCCAAGTGGAGCTACCTCGCCAAGAACTGCTATCTCGTCATCCCGCTTGTGCTGCTTGTCTGGCTCGTCGCCTCGGGCGCACGCACCATGGCCGTCTCGGCCGCCATCTCGATTGTCGGTGCCTTCGTCATCGGCTTCATCAACTTCTTCGTGACCGGCGTCAAGGAGCGCTCCGATGATCAGACTGTCGGCAGTGTCTTCGTCGACTCGCTCAAGGTGGCATTGGCCACAGGTTACGATGCGCTCATCGCCGGTGCTCGCAGCTGCGTCTCCGTAGCCGTTGCCTGCGCAATGGCCGGTCTCATCGCCGGCTGCATCACCGTCACGGGTCTTGCCGGCACGCTCATCAACGCCATCGTCAATTTCGCCGGTGACGCGACCATGGTTGGCCTCGTGCTCACCATGCTGTGCTGCATCATCCTCGGCATGGGCGTCCCGACCACGGCAAACTACTGCATCATGGCTTCCACCTGCGCTCCGATTCTCATCCAGCTCGGAATCCCGGCCGTAGCCGCACACTTCTTCGTCTTCTACTTTGGCATCGTGGCCGACATCACGCCACCCGTCGCGCTGGCGGCATATGCGGGCAGCGCCATCGCCAAGTCAAATCCGATGAAGACGGCCTTCACGGCAAGCAAGATTGCCATCGCGGCCTTCATCGTGCCCTACATATTCGCATTCAACCCCATCATGCTGCTCGATGGGATGAGCAACTGGTGGGAGATCATCATCCCCATCGTCACCTCGCTTGTGGGCCTCTTCGGCATTGCCGCCGGTCTCAATGGCAACCTTTTCGAGCGAATACCCATGCTCCTGCGCATCATCCTCATCGCCGGTGGCCTTGCGCTCATGATTCCCGAGTCAATCACGGATATCATCGGCATCGCGATTATCGTCGCCGTCTTCGTCATCCAATACGGAATGGTCCGCAAAAATCGCGTGGACAAAGCCCAACAGCCCAGCGAGTAAGAGCGGTATCATTGGACCCCCGGACAGCAGAACTGGCCGGGGGTCCATGTTAATGCGACACGCAAGGTATCGGGAGACATGCAGACGGACACCAAAGAGACGAAGATTGACGAAACAGCCATTATCCGCAAACTATCGCTCGTGGGTATCATCGGCAACGTCTTTCTATCAGCGTTCAAGTTTCTTGCGGGCATCATGGGCAATTCGAGCGCCATGGTCTCCGATGCCGTTCATTCTCTTTCGGACGTCTTCGCGACCTTCATCGCATTTCTCGGCGTCAAGTTCGGACGGCGCGAGCCCGACGCCTCCCACCCCTACGGTCATGAGCGCATCGAGAGCCTTGCGGCCATCGTGCTCGGCCTCATACTGTTAGTGACGGGCATCGGCATCGGGTGGGTCGGTCTCGAGAAAATCCTCGCGGGTAACTACGAAAGCCTGCCCATCCCCGGCATGATTGCGCTCGTTGCCGCCATCGTCTCCATCGCCGTCAAGGAAGGCATGTTCTGGTACACACGGCATTGGGCACGTGTCATTCGCTCATCGGCCTTCGAGGCAGATGCCTGGCATCATCGCTCCGATGCGATGAGCTCAATCGGCGCGCTCATCGGCGTCGGCGGATCGATGCTCGGCTATCCCGTACTCGACCCTATCGCCAGCGTAGTCATCTGCCTGTTCATCCTCAAGCAAGGCATCTCAATCATCATCGACGCCTTGAAGAAAATGCTCGACACTTCATGCGGCGACCAATTCGAGGACAAGATCCGCCAGCTTGTCGATACCGAAGACCAAGTGGACCGCATCGACGTGCTGCGCACGCGCATGTTCGGCGACAAGGTCTACGTCGACATGGAGATTGCAATAGACGGTTCAATGCAGCTCACGGATGCCCACGATATCGCCGAGCACGTGCACGATGACATCGAGCGTGCGTTTCCGGAAGTGAAGCACGTCATGATTCATGTCAACCCCGCCTAGAGAAAGACACGGCATGCTTCACGTAACGGACTACCTTGCGCGGCAATTCGCGACATTCGAGGAGACCCCCTTTTGCGCCCTTGACGCAACGGTGCTTTCGCAAATCGCGATGATCCACGCGAAGGACATCGTGCCATCGCTGCCTGACGATAATGCGCGAAAGGGCTTACGCGCACTCGTAAGCCTTCATCCACGCGGCATCGCATTTTCGCAGATGCTCCAAGCCGAACATTATCCGGCCATGTTCTCCAATCTTCTCGACCCGGCGAAGGCCGTCGAAGCTCTCTTCGGCATCGCGGCAAGCCCCCGGTTTAGAAGCATGTCCACACTCAACTACCAAAGCGTCTTCGATGCCAAGCGCCAGGTTCAATTTGCCGCCATGACCTTCGTTTACAAGGACATGTTCACGTGCGTGTCGTTTCGTGGAACCGACACCTCGACCGTCGGTTGGCGCGAGGACTTCAACATGGCCTTCACGATGCCCGTTCCCGCGCAGGATCTTGCGGTTGAATACCTCGAAGCCGTTGCGGCTCAAGCGCATCTCCCCAAGAAGCTCTACGTCGTCGGCCACTCCAAGGGTGGCAACCTTGCCGAATACGCGGCACTTCGTTGCTCGAAGCGCGTGCAAAACCGCATCGAGCACGTCTACAACCTCGATGGCCCCGGATTCAAGGCAGGCACCTTCACGCTCGACGACTACGCGCCGCTGAAGGACAAGCTCGTCAAAATCGTACCTGAGGAGTCACTCGTCGGCATCATGCTCGAATCGGAGGCGCCCGTCCTCATCGCGATGAGCAGCGTGAGCGGCCTTGATCAGCACAGCGCGTTTACGTGGGAGGTTGACGAAGAATTTGAGGACTTCGTCTATCTCCCAAATCTGCCCGAAGCGACGAAGACCGCCGCCAAGACGTTACATGCATGGCTCTCGGGGTACACGGATGCCGAACGCGAGGAAATCGTCGATGCGTTCTTCCAGGCCATCGAGATTTCACATGCGCAAAATCCCATCGACATCATCAATGGAGGTCCCCGGGGACTGTCGCTTCTGCTCGAAGCATCGCGCAAGATCGATCGACCTACGCGCAGGACCCTCGTTTCCGCGGCACGCTCCTTCATCAAGGCTCTGTCGAAAAACGCGGGCGGCTCGCTTGGCGCCGCCGCAGGCGCGGGAACCAACCTTGCAGACCGCATCGCACCGGAATGATACAGGGTGCCGGGCACGCTATCTCATTCGCACATCAGCAAGTGCGTTACACTTACCAGCATCCGTTTGCCACACACCAGGAGTCGCCCGTGCTGACAAGAAACCAATTCCTCGTCCTCAACGCATTGAGGACCCATGACGCGATTACGGCACAATCGCAAATTGCAGAGCTCATCGGTCTTTCGGTGGGAACAGTCAACTCCGTGATACGGGACCTGCGCAAAAGGTGCTGGGTTGAGGAGAAGCTCTTTGCCCTCACGCGCAGAGGAGCAGAACAGCTCGAGCCCTATCGTGTCGACAATGCCATCATCCTGGCTGCAGGTTTCTCAAGTCATTTTGCACCCGTGTCCTACGAACGCCCCAAAGGCCTGCTCACCGTACGTGGAGAGGTTCTTATTGAGCGACAGATCAGACAGCTCCATGAGGCCGGCATCGAGGACATCACGGTCGTCGTCGGATACATGAAGGAGCTTTTCTTCTACCTGGGCGAGAAGTATGGAGTCAACATCGTCATCAACGAGAATTACGCGACGCGTGACAATCACAGCTCGATGTACCTCGTACGAGACAAACTTGCCCGAACCTTCATCTGCTCGTCAGATAATTACTTTGCCGAAAACGTCTTCGAGCCCTACGTATACGAGGCGTACTATGCCGCCGTTTACTCCGAGGGATATACCGAGGAATGGTGCATGGAAGTCAGGGCCCATGACGTCATAGACAAAATCACCATCGGCGGATCGGATTCCTGGTACATGCTCGGCCACGTCTTCTACGACGAAGCCTTCTCCCAGGCGATGCGCAAGATCCTTGAAGAGGAGTACGATCTCCCCGCAACCCGCACCAAGCTCTGGGAGCATCTGTTTATCGACCATATTTCCGAGCTACGCATGGTCGTGAGACGCTACCCGGATGGGGTCATTTACGAATTCGACTCGCTTGCTGACATGCATTTGTTCGACCCGACTTTCATCGATAACGTCGACTCTCGTATCTTGGATAACATATCGACGGTCCTTGGTTGCGCGCGAAGCGACATCAAGGATATCGACCCCATTAAACTTGGCGGCACCAACCTCTCATGCCGCTTTCGCGTAGGTGATACCTGGTACGTGTATCGCCACCCCGGTGCTAACACGTCCGAATTCATCAATCGAGAAAGCGAGGCGTTTTCGGAAAACGTTGCTCGCGATCTCGACCTGGATGCCACGTTTATCTACGAGGATCCGCGATCGGGATGGAAGCTTTCGTATTACATCGATAATTGCGAGCCATTTAACTATCATAACCCCGATCACGTGACAAAGGCCATGGAAATGGCCCGCACACTCCATGAATGCAAGACGCGATCGCCCTGGAGCGCCGACCTACGCGAGAGTGTCAACAAAACCGTCACGCTTCTCGAGAGATACGACCGTGCCTCGTTCTCTGATTTCGTGGCGCTGCACGAACGATTCGAGCAACTGTACGAGCTCGTCCAAGACGATGCCGTACCACCATGCATCTGTCACAACGACTTCTTTGCCAGCAACTACCTTATTCACGATGGCCGCATGGATCTCATCGACTGGGAGTACTCGGGTATGGCTGACTATGCCGCCGACCTTGGCACGTTCATATGCTGCTGTGCAGATTACGAATACGAGGATGTCCTCGCCGTGCTGCGTGCCTACTTCGGACGCGAACCCGACAGCAAGGAGCTGCGGCATTGCATCTCCTATATCTCGCTTGCGGGATTTCGCTGGTATGCATGGGCCCTGTACAAGGACGTGTGTGGAACTCCCATAGGAGAGCTGCTCTATACGTGGTACCGCTATGCCAAAGAATACGGGCAGCGTGCCCTGGAGCTGTACGAAGACCTACCGGCGCAGTAAGGGCCGAAAGCGAGAAACAGCCATCGTACGTGCATCCTAGTCGGATACGATTGGCCATTCCTTGCCGGTCTTCTTCCAGCTGTCAAAATCTCGCACATCCCCGGTGATGGCCCATTCCTTGACAAAGGTATAGACGTGATCATCTCCTTCGACAGATGTCGCGTCGTAATGACGTGTCCTCGGCCGCGACGGTATGTCGAATACGGACCTGCCCGAACCGAACCTCGACTTGTCTGCGCCCACGGCCTCGAGAAGCGTCGCGGGCAGGTCGATGTGCCCCGTCGGAACATCCGACACCCTGAGCGGAGCCGCAGCTTCACGAGAAGTCTCGGCGGGCTTTACGAGCAGGACGGGGCTCGAGGGCTTGTCAATGTCGGCCGATAGATACCACTTGCCATGATCAGCGGTGATGATGACGGTTGCCTGATCATAGACACCGAGCTTCTTCATCTGGTCCAAGTACTCAGCCACGATACGCAGGGAACCCACGCCCTGCCGATACATATCGGTATCGTCCTCGTCTACGCGCTGAATCTTTTCGTTCATCGTTATCGGATAGTGCATGCCGTCCATGTGAATGAACTTGAACTTTCCGCGCCTCTCCGGTTTGCGATTCCCGTCGGGATTGTCCCCTCCATCCAGATTGCCTTTTCCGCGCCGCTTGCCCGAGTCAATCTTGAGGCCTTCTCTGCGCAGGTCATCGTAATATGCGACATCATCATTCATGTAAGGCGTCAGAGCCGGGTCACTGCTTGCCGCATCAAACGAGATGGCCGTATTGACATCACCGGTGTAGAACCAGAACGGCGCCTTGAGAACCCATGGCATGTCTCGGTAGAGTGCGCATTTCCACAGCTGGCTCACCGCCGTCGGAACCGAGGTCTGAAAATCGATGCGCCTCACGTTATCCGCTTTCTGGAGCAACGGAATGAGGCCATTGACGGCCTCGGTGGTATAGACATCGACTTCGTATCCCTGCTCGCCTATCAAATCGAGCATGTTCTCCTGCGCATACCACTCGCGAATGAGAGTGTTGGAGAAGGCGGGGTCGTCATGGGAAAGCGTCCTTCCCGTCAACAAACTCGACACTGCATACCTGGATGGAATCATGTTTCCCGTGGAGTTCCGGAACCACGTGAAGCCCGTAAAGGGCGCGAGAACATCCGGATAGTCCTCGGCAATCTTGTCCATGTAGTCATTATCGATGGTATCGAGGACGAAGACGACCACGTTCTTCTCGGGAGCAACCTCCATGAGCCCGTCTCTTGTGACGAGGGGCTTTCCCGAGATCACATCGTAGCCATCCGCCGAACTCTGGGGGTTGGCAAACAGGGTGACAAGACCTATGGACTGCACCACGATCAGCACCACGCAGATAATGACCGAACAACTCTTGAGGAGCGATCCCCTCCTCCACGCAAAAAAGATAGCCACGACAAAGACCAGGAGCCAGACAAGGCCCGTGAGAAACATCATGGGCGCAAATTCTCCCCAATTGACCGGCGTGCCATCGGCCACCGGAAGCCCCGTATTCATGAACGCCCCCTGGATGTACATGCACAATCCAAGCGCCACAATCACGGCAAGGAGTACGTTGAAGGCGCGACCCCGCACCAGGGAAATGCCCACGGCGAGAACGAGCGCGACCACGATGGCGAAGACGGCAAGCGGCATCCACACGTTGCCCACGCCGAAGACGAGGCTTTCGTAGCTGCTCGCGACCATCTCGAGAGGAGCGACAACGCCTATCGTGTAGACGAGGAACATGCTCGCCAGCAATGCGAACACGAAGCGGAAGGGCCAGCGTCGGTTCTGAGGACGCTTGCTGCCAACCAACGTCATCTCCGTTGCAGCAAGCTCATCCGCCTTTCTACGCGATTCCCTACCCTGCACGCTGTCCGGATCGATGCGATGAACCGGCCCCTCCTTTACCTTGCCGGCATTCTCGTCGATGTTGAACCGCCGATACACGGCCTTGCTCATACGTCGCCACGCCACACCCAAGACGGCCGACAATGCAACGGCGACACCCGCAAGTGCTTGAATCGTATACGTCATGATGGATGGATCGACGTAGGCCAGCGCAAGACGCGGACATGCCATGACGACAACAAGAGCAAGTGCACAGGCAAACGCAAGGTCGAGCACGACCAGAACGCATGTGTTCCTAAGTTTCGTCATGCACGCGCACCTCCTCCACATCCTGGCGCCTCAAGAGCGCATCGAGTATGTACGCGCCGGCCCTCTCCGAGCCGGACCCCAGGTTGTAGATGAAGCCCTCGCGCACTGCGAGAATGCGCTCCTTCCACACATCGGCACGGGTAAGCATGTCCTCGATTACGTCGGGCAAGGTGCCAAGCTCGTCGACCGACAGCGAGCGACCTATCTGATCGCGCAGCGTGATGTCAGTCGGATCCATTCCGAACGCCTCCCAGTCGGGGTTACCCACCTTCATCGGTGTATCGATGAATATGCAAGGACGGTGAGTTGCAAACGAGAACTCACAGGGAATCGATGACCAGTCGGTGATGAGCACGTCGGAATCGAAAATGGCATCGGAAGTCGAGAAGTCGCGTTCGAAGTACAAGTCTTCCTCGGCCGTCTGCCCATAGCGTTCGAGCAATGCCTCCCAACGTGCACGATAGCGCTTCGTATACTCGGGATGAGGCCTGACAATGACGCGATATCCGTGGCCTAGCAGGGCATCGAGCATCTCGTCGATGCAGATGTCCAAAATGGACTCCTCCTGCCATGACGGGGCGATGAGCACGACAGGCCTGTCCGTACCCTTCTCTTCGGCATCTCGCCCGCTCACGCGCTGGGCATATTCGGCAATCTGATCGTCAATCAAGGGATAACCGCATTCGATGAGCCTTGGCTGCTCCATGCCCTGCATGTCAAAGTAATGGGCGAGCTCCCGCGTCTGATGCGGACCTGCACAAAGTATCGTCTCGTAATGGGCATAGGCATGAGGATCACCGCAGAGGAACATTGAGGTCATGTGATGGGGCATGAACACGTACTCGATGTTCTGATCAATATAGGAGCGCTTGATATAGAAGTTATCGAGGTCCTCGAGCGTCATGACGCAAACGTCGCATTCGAGTTTCATCATCAAGGTGATGAGGCGCTTTTCGTCCACGAAATACGGAATCAGCCGAGGCTCCCGCTTGTGCAACTCGAATACCTGGTCAGCTGGATCGCTCGTGACATAGTGAATACAGACGTCGGAATGGGCCAAGAGCCATTCGATGACGCCCTTGAAATACTTGTAGAAGCCGTTTTTCTCGGAATAGAAGACGAGATGCTTGCCGATCACGTCCTTGAAACGCTCGATATCCTCGCGCTCGCGTGCAGCCAGCTTGCGCTTCTCGAAGAATCCCGCATCCGACTTGGAGAGCCTGTCGAGCTTCTCGAGCTCGGCACGAGTGCTGGCCAGCGCCGCATAATCGATGCTCTTCGACGGTTTGATAATCACGTTGCAGAGCAACTGGACGATGATGGAGAGGAGGTTCGAGCAGATCCAGTAGAAGGCCATGCCCGCAGACACCATTACGCCAAGAAAGAGCGAGAGGCAAATCGACAGCCAGTTTGTCGTGTTCTTCTCGACTTTCGATTGCTCTTTCTGCAACGGATGGATGCGATTCTGCGCTTCACCCATGATCCAGGCGGAAAGCCCTGCGAGCACGGGCATGGTCCAGGACACGCCCCCATCTTCGAGCGGCACCATCCCGAGGAACTCCGTTCCCGGTGTCGCGCTCGTGGCAATCGAGCGAATGACCTCGATGAGACCGAAGAGGATGAGGATCTGCACGACGAGGGGCACGAGGCTCAGCAGAGGGTGGTAATGGTATTCCTTGTAGAGCTCCGTCTGCCGCTCCCCAATCGCCTCCTTGTCGCCAAAGAACCTTACCTTGATGCGATTGAGGTCGGGCATGAGCTTGACCATGAGAATGGAGTTCTTCTGACACCACAGCGATAGTGGCATCAGGATAATCTTCGTGATGAGCGTGAAGAGAAAGATAGTGACCCACCAGTTACCGGTGAGCGCGTAAAGCGGATTCGTAATGTACGAAAAGAGCTGGGCGAGCATTTCCAGCATCAAGATCCCCGAGGCCCCATGATTTCGAATAGTGTCCCAAACAGCGGATATTATGAGAGAGCGGAACATCCAGAAGAAAGGCAGATAGGTATTCGCAAAGACGAAAGGCACATAAAGCCAGTCAAGAGGCAGGTATTCAATTTTTCATATTGAAATTATTTTTGAATATTGTATAGTCGCAATCACGTGAAACCCAATTGCTAAGAGGATTCATGACGGCAAACGCAGAGCACGAAGCGATCATACGCGACATTCTCTCCACGCACCTGGCGTGTACCGCCCCTTTCGAAACAAAACGGCTCGGCGGGCTCACCAACTTCAACTACCTTGTCACGGCGGGCGACCTAGAGGTCGTCTTCCGCCTTCCCGGCGAAGGCACCGAAGACCTGGTCGACCGTGCAGTCGAGTGTGCGATTACGCGCGCGGCGAGCACGATTGGTGTTGACAGTGATCTTCTGTACTTTGACCCGGCAACGGGCATCAAGGCCGTCAGGTTCATCGATAGCGCCGAGACCATGAGCCCCGAATCGATGCGAACCCAGGAGAACACCGTGCTTGCAGCGCAACTCCTGCGCAAGCTACACGACGAGGGAGCCTCCGTGGACTTCCGCTTTGATGTCTTCGAGATGATTCCCCAATACG
>CABURF010000008.1 GCA_902493755.1 uncultured Coriobacteriia bacterium | reverse complement strand
TGGCGCCACCCGCAAGTGCGAGCACGAGGATGACGCAGATGACAATAGCGACGAGCTTGCCCCGCCCTTTGCGGGCCGACTTGGGCTTGTCTGCCCGTTTGACGCTATGCGCACCCTTCATGACCCGTCCTCGTCTCTCGCCTTACTCGCCTTGATGACGCGAGGATTGTGATGTCTCGTCGAGGAGCTCCGCATAGTCCATGATGAAGCGATCGACTGTCTTCCTGAGCTCGTCGGTAGCCTGCTGCTTGTGCTCATCGTAGACACCGACGACGTAAGCACCCGTCTCCTTGGCAGACTTGGCAGCCGTGACAACATCTTCGAAGATAGCGCAACGCTCGGCGGGAACACCCAGCTGGCGTGCCGCCTCAAGATAAACGACCGGATTGGATTTGCCCCCACATTGCAGCTCATCGCATACGCAGATGGCATCGAACAGATCGAGCACGTCATTGTTTGTAAGCGCCGGCTCGAGCAAATGACGCTGCAGGGAAGTCGCGATGGCCAGGGGCATGCCAGCTTCCTTGCAGCGCTGCAAATACTCGAATGCGCCGGGCTTGAGCATGACCTGAGTTGCATAGCCTTCCTCGGCCGCGGACTTCCACTCCTCGATGATATCCTCGGGTTGCTCGTCGAGCCCGAAATGCTCGATGGCGAAATCTGCCCCAAGCTCGAAACCGAGTACGGCGATCATCTCGCCGAACTCATCGGTAAAGGGGATGCCGCGCTTGGCAAGAAACATGCGGTCGACCTCATCCCAGACCCACATGGAGTCTGCAAGCGTGCCATCGAAATCGAAGATGATGGCATCAACGTCTTGTGTCCCGACCCGCATGCTATGCCTTTCCACTCGTTGCCTCACTCGAAAAACAAAGGGCGAGCCCGTGACCCGCCCTTCGCGTGAAACTTGTGCCGCGTGAGATTACTCGGCGTCCTCGGCGTCCTCGGCGTCCTCGGCAACGGCCTCGGTCTCCTCGACGATCTCTCCCTCGGCGTCTTCGACGACGGTCTCTTCCGTCTCGACGATCTCGATCGAGTCGTCGTCGCTTACGACATTGACCTCAAGCGTGGCCTTGATGTCACGGTACACCGAAACGGTGAACTCGTGCTTGCCAGCCGTCTTGATGGCCTTGCCCAGGTCGATCTTCTTGCGATCAACCGTAACGCCGAGCTGCTCGAGAATGGCCTCGGCAAGCATGGCGGTCGTGATGGAGCCGAAGAGCTGGCCCTCTTCGCCAACGCGAGCGTAAACCTTGACGGTCTTGCCATCGAGGGCGTTCTTGAGCACGTTTGCGTCAGTGGTACGAGCAAGCTCGCGCTTCTCGATATTGTGACGACGCTGCTCGAGCTGCTTGAGCTCGCCTTTGGTAGCCTCAATTGCGATGCCCTGCGGAAGCAGGTAGTTCACCGCGTAACCCTGAGCAACATCCACGACGTCGCCCTCGCCACCACGGCCCTTGAGTTCCTTCAGCAGAATAACTTTCATGTTTCTAACCTTCTCTATGTCCCGCTATGGCGCAGGACTGCTTACATATATGTACGCGCCTCATTGCCCGAATGCGGGCCTGACCAAGCGCCGCTGTGACGCTCGGCCAGTTCGTGCATAAAGATGCACTAGCGGTTCCTGCGGCCACCGCTACCGGAAACAATCTTCACGGTATAGGGCAGCAGAGCCATCTCACGAGCACGCTTGATAGCGGTCGCGAGCTCATGCTGATGCTGGGTGCAGACACCCGTCACGCGGCGGGACTTGATCTTGCCACGATCGGTGATGTAGCGGCGCAGCGTCTGGGCGTCCTTGTAGTCGATGAACTCGACCTTGTCCTTGCAGAAGGGACAATACTTGCGACGCGGTGCGCGAGCGTAATCAGCCATGGTTCCTCCTCACTGATTCTTGAATGCGATAGTGTCTAGAAGGGAATGTCGCTGTCGTCATAGGCGCTCGGAGTCGGAGGCTCCGGGACGACGTTCCCCTGCGGTTGCTGATAGGACTGGTTGCCATAGTTACCACCGGTATTCTGGCCACCGTAGTTGTTGCCGCCGCCATAGTTGCCGCCTGCGTCATAGCCACCCTGGCCGCCACCGTTGCGTGATGACATGAACTCGAGCTCGTCGACGGTCACATCGACCTTGCTCCTTCGTTGACCAGAATTGCGATCCTCCCAGGAACTGTAGTGCAGCCTACCTTCAATGGCCACCTTGACACCCTTGGTGAGGTACTGTGCAAGCGCCTCGGCACGACGACCGAACATCGTACAATCGATGAAATTCGCGTAGTCTTCCCACTCACCGTTCGCATTACGACGACGATCGTTAACCGCAACACCGAAGCTCAGAATGGACGTTCCCGAAGGAGTGGTCCTCAGCTCGGCATCACGCGTGAGATTGCCAGAAATCATTACCCTGTTGATGCTCATGTTTAATCGTTCCTTTCAGCCGAGCGCAAAAGCCGTGCTTTACGCGCTCTCAACCGAAGCTGTCTCACCATTGCGACGCGTGATCATGTAACGCTGGACAGCGTCCATGATATGGAGCACGCGGTCGAGCTCTGCAATTGCAGTGGGATCAGCCTCGAAATCGATGAGAGTGTAATCGCCTTCGGCAAGACCGTTGATCTCATACGCAAGCTTGCGCTTGCCCCAATCCTCAACGTTGCTCACCTTGCCGCCTTGCTCGGTAATCGCGGTATCGATACGCTTGCTCGTTGCAAGGCGCGTCTCCTCGTCGATAGACGGGTCGACAAAAAACAGCAGTTCGTAAGCCTTCATGTGGTCACCTCCTCTGGGCTATGCGGCTTCGGGACATGAAGGCTGCGCCCGAAGCAGGAAATAACTTTTGCATGCTACCACCTCCATCGGGCAATGACAAGGAATCTTTCCAGGTATGCAAGCGGCTTTGCAGCTGAGACCAATGGCGTCTGACGTAAGCGACGCATGCGAGAAGAAGTGCGCCCATCGCTGCAAGCAAGACGATAAAGGCCATCTCCTTGCTGCACGAGACACCGAAGAGCGCCTCGACCATTCCCGCAAACTGCCCCACGCATGCATCACCAAGCCAACCGAACGCTTCCACGAGAAAGCCTGCCGATGTGGAAGCGCCCTGCGGTGCAAGCTCGTAACCACCCGTCTCGATCGCCCCAAAGGGCTCGCTGCTCACGCCAGCTGACTCTTCAGGTGCACGAGCGACATCAGACTGCTCGAGACACACGGAAGAACCTGCAAGCTCGCCAACAGAAGGCGCTGGCTCGGCATCTGCCAGAGGCGTTGGTGCGCTTGCTGCGGGCGCCTCTGCAACTGATTGGGTTGCCGCAGCGCCGCTTGGTGCATCGCTTGCCACACCGAAAAGCAACATCGGGTCAAGATAGCGTGAGCCCTGCTTGTAGCCCATATGCAGATGTGTTGCAGACGTTGAGACGTCACCCGATGCGGCCAGGGTGCCAAGAGGGGCGCCCTCTGCGACCACCTGGCCTTCCCGCACCCCAATAGATGCAAAGGGCATGAGGGTAACAGTGCGACCATCGGCTAGCTCTATGGAAACGGCATTCATCGTCTTGTCTGATGACGTGCCGCCTGTTCGTGAATCGCCGGACGGTACGGCGCCGGTAAAACGTACCGTCCCAGCAAGCGGTGAGATTATCTGCAAACCGGCAGACGCGGGTATGTCGATGCCGCTATGTACATAGCTATTACTCCCGGCCGAATAGGACTGATGAAACGCGAGCGTCGCGGAAAGCGCCGAGGTGGACATAGGCCAAGTCGCTGCAAAGGCCGACTGCGCCATGAACACGATGCATAGGGAGACAAAGGGCAGGGCGCAGACGACGCGCGCTACACGTACGTGAGCGAGTGAGGAGGAACTCGAGCCTCGCATAATGTGAACGTCATGACGCGCTCGTCTGGGTTTGCTTGTGAGGGGAGTGTTGATTCGGTTCATGGTGAGCACCTCCTTCCACCTCGGCTTTCCGAGAAAGATGATGCACCGCGAACCTATCAAAATCGCCGAACGTTTATGGTCGAATCACCGGATTTTTTCCGAGTGAAATCCGACATGTTTCCGAGCAGATTCGGACTGGAATCAGACCTGGACTTCGCCCTGGGCTATCCGCTGCAGGACCTGGGGATAGTGCTCGTGCTCGGCTGCATGAATGCGCATCTCGAGATCGTCGAGCGTATCGTCAGGCAGTACGGGAACCTCATGCTGAAAGATGATCGGGCCCTTGTCGTACTCCTCGTTCGCGAGGTGAATGGTGATTCCCGTCACTTCATCGCCCGCTTCGAAGGCATCCTGAATAGCGTGGGCACCTCGATGTGCCGGTAGCAACGCTGGGTGAAGATTAACCACGCGATTGGGATACGCGTCGAGTAACACGGGCGTGACCTTGCGCATGTAGCCAGCCATCGCAACGTAATCGATATCGCGCTCATTGAGAGCCTCGACGATCCTCGCATCGACCGCCTCGGGGTCATCATAGTCGACCGGTGTGAAAACCAGCAGGTCAAGACCCTCATTTTGGGCATACTGAATACCCTTGGCATGATCGTTTGAAGAGACGACGAGCTCGATAGTGGCATCGAGTTCACCAGACTTGACGGCATTGTGAATGGCGACCATGTTCGTGCCCGTGCCCGAGATGAATACGGCGAGCTTCATGGGTTCCTTAGCCACGGTATACGACCTTTCCATCGCCAGAGATTATCGTCCCGATCTTGAAAACCTTCTCGCCGGTAGACTCAAGCTGCTTAACTGCAGCTTCCTCCACCTCGAGCGGGCAAATCACGCACATGCCGATACCGCAGTTGAAGGTCTTGAGCGCCTCGGCGCGGGACAGGCCCGCCTTCTCGACCACGAAGTCGATGATCGGCGGTTGAGTCCAGGTGCCCTCGTCAATCTGCGCGTCCACATGATCGTTGAGCGCGCGGTTGAGGTTCTCAGTGATGCCGCCACCGGTAATGTGCGCGACGGCGTGAATCTGAGGCACTGCGCGGCGCAGCTCCAGGATGGACTTGACGTAGATGCGCGTCGGAGCAAGCAGTGCGTCAAGCACGGATGCGCCATCGAGCTCGTCACGCTCGACCGAGAGCTCGTCAGCACCCATGACCTCGGTAACGGCACGACGCACAAGCGAAAAGCCGTTGGAGTGAATGCCCGTCGAGGCAAGGCCCAGGATGACGTCGCCCTCTGCAACATCAGCGGGATTGAGCATCTTGGGACGATCGACCACACCTACGCAGAAGCCCGAAAGATCGTAATCGTCAGGATCCATAACGCCGGGATGCTCGGCCATCTCACCGCCGATGAGCGCACAGCCCGCCTGACGGCAGCCCTCTGCGATGCCGCCCACCACCTGCGCGATGTGCTCACTCCTCAGCTTGCCGATGGCAACGTAGTCGAGGAAAAACAGTGGCTCCGCGCCACAGGCCAGAACGTCGTTGACGCACATGGCGACCAAATCTATGCCGACGGTGTCGTGCTTGCCAGCCATCTGCGCCAGGGCGAGCTTGGTGCCAACACCATCCGTACCGCTCACGAGGATGGGGTCATCCATCTCTTTGAGCGCAGCGGCAGAGAACAGACCGCCGAAACCGCCGATATCGCCGATGACCTCGGGGCGGTACGTCGACTTCACGCTCGCGCGAATCGCATCGACGGCGCGGGCGCCCTCGTCAATGTCGACGCCGGCGTCCTTGTAGGTGATCTGTTCTGCCATGCTTGCTCCTCTTGTAGAAACGAGACAGTTTGGTCTGACCGGATTGTCTCATTATTAGCTGCCACCGATAAAAAATGAGACAGTTGCTCTGAGCAACTGTCTCATTATGCAGGTTACAGACCGAGCGCCTTCTTGAGAGAGGAGACGCGTCGGCGCGATACGGGAATCTGCTCGTCCTCCCCGCTGAGCGTGAGCAGCAAGGTTCCGCCGCTGACGGGGTCGACCTCGTTCACGCATGCGAGGTTCACAAGATAACGACGGTGTACGCGGAAGAAGCCGAGCGGCTCGAGCTTGGCTTCGAGCTGGGCAAGCGAGACCGTCGAGAGATAGCGGTCGTTCTCGGTGTGTAGGTAAGAGTAGTCGTCCTTCGCCATGATGAAGTGGATCTTGCTGGCGGGAATGAGCAGCTTCTTGCCGCCCTTCTCGACGGGAATACGCTCGTTGGTGGTGGAACGGCCCTGCGCGGTGATAAGCTGCTTGACCTTGCCAATTGCTTGCATGAGGCGATCGGTCTCGACCGGCTTTACCAAATAGTCGGTTGCGTTTACCTCGAACGCCTTGACGGCAAACTCGCTGTATGCGGTCACGAAAATGATGTAGGGCGGATACTTGAGCTCGTTCAGGGCCTCTGCAAGCTGCAGGCCGTCAACGCCCGGCATGTTCACGTCGAGGAACATGATGTCGGCGCCGACCTCCTTGAGCTGCTCGATGGCCTCACGCACGTTAGTCGCCTCTGCGGCAACCTCGACTTCGCCAGTCTCATCAAGAAGAAAGCGCAGCTCAGAGCGCGCGGGTGCTTCGTCATCAACAATTATGGCTTTGAGCATAGAGTGTCTCCTTTGTGCATCGTTCGTTTGATTCTAACATCAAACGATGTACACGTGCGAATAATACATGGTCTAGCTAATATCCTGCAGATTACGAGCGTCTGCCGAAGACTCGAGAACCGGCGATTCGAACGTGGTGGCAAGGCTGCCGCCGACCTCGTCATCGCTGATGTCGATGCCCTGGTCGACGAGGACATCGTATAGGTTGAGATACACTGTTGTGCCCTTCCCGTATTCCGAGTCGATATAGAGGCCGGATATCGCACCAAAGAACGCTTTGAGACGTGCATTGACGTTCTTGAGAGCAATGCCCATGCCCGTCTCCGACTCGCGGTCGAGAAGGTTCTCAAGGCGCTCGGGTTCTATACCCACGCCGTCATCGGATACCGAGATTGTGACGCTATCTGACGCACGATATGCCTTAATGGTGATGTTGAGAGGCGTCCCGTCATCGCGCCGACCATGACCAACGGCGTTCTCGACGAGAGGCTGCAGCATAAACGACGGCATTTTGAGCATTTCGAGACCAGGCTCGATGTCAACATGCAACGTAATGGCATCATCACCAAAACGCGCGTTCTGGAACATGAGGTAGCGCTCGGTCTGCTCGACCTCCTTGGCCAGGGGAATGAAATCCTCGGAGTTCTCGAGCATGCGACGATAGTAGGTCGCGAACTCGCGGAGCATGACACGCGCCTTGACAGGATCGGTACGCGTAACCGAGGCAATGGTGTTGAGGGTATTGAAGAGGAAGTGCGGATTGATCTGCGCCTGCATGGCCTTGAGCTCCATGCGAGCGGCAAGCTCGGTTTGCTGCTGCAGGTAGGAAAGCGAAAGCTGCGTGGAAAGCAGCTGGGCAAAGCCCTCTGCAATAGCCTTCTGGTTCTCGCCCAGGTTATGAGGATAGCGATAGAAGAACTTGAGCGCACCGACGATATGCTTGTTGACGATGAGCGCGACGACGATGCCCGCCTTGAGCTTACCCGATTCGCGGCTGAAACCCACCGCTCCCGAGGTCTCAAGGACGCGCGTGATGCCGTCCTCGAGCGTCATATACGTGCTCATCGTCTGAATGGGCGAATTGGGCAGGTGATTCTCGCGATCGAGGCCCGAAAACCCCAAGACGCGCTCGCGATTGGTGATGGCGACGGCATCGGCCGTGGCTGCCGGCAGCAGCAACTCACACACCGCCTGGGCGGAATCGGCATCGAGGCCCTGGCGCATGAAGGTGACCGTCTTGCTTGCGAGGTCGAGCGTCTGGTTGGACTGACGAGCGCGAGCGTGGTCGGAGGAACCCGCCGAGCGCAGCCCGATAATCGTGAGCACGAACATGGCGATGATGGCGACAAGCGCTATCCACGGGGAAACATCGTCATAGAAGACGATGCCCATGATCGCAAAGAGGCTGAAGACGACGTAGCACACGATGAGCATGGTGTAGCCTGCTACTTTTTGCACGTCCATAGCTTTGCCTCTTCCGTGCGCAGGTACTTACTCTTGCTCGGTCGTAACTGCTGAGAAGCGGCTCGTGTAACTTGCGGACGAGCTCTGCAGGCCGCTCGTGCCAAGCTGCGTGGCAAGCGCCGAGTTGGACCACATGGCGCGTACGATGTTGGGCCACTGATGTTGCAGCTCGAAGTAGTTGGCGCAGTTCTCGCGTGCAAACTCGCCGGCATTCTTGATGGTCTTGTTGCCGATGCGGAAGTACTCGGCGTGCTCCTTATGACCGATGGCGCGCAGATACGCCGTAAAGCGCGCACGACGATGAATAGACGGATCGAGCCACGGACCGGGGTATGGATCGAGCGTCGAGGGCGTGATCTGCATGAGGTCAATCTGCGTCTTGGCAAACTCTATCTTGCGCACCTCGTAGAACCAGCGATAGACATCCTGCTCGAAACGACTTGAATGTTGCGAGCCCTCGGGCGGAAGATGTAGCAAACTGAACTGGTTGTCGAACCAGACGTCATTGCCATACATACGCGCGTTGATGAGGTAGTCGAGGTCCTCGCCACGGGCAATCCATGGGTCGAATGCAATGTTGCCATACGAATCTGCGTGCAGCACCATGCAGCCGCCACAGCACACGTTGGATCGACTCAGACGCGGGCCCCTCAGAGCGCCGTCGATGTAATCGTTGAAGTCGGCCGCCTTGTTCCAGAAGCGATCGTACCAGGGCACGTCCTCGGGAGCCTTGGGGCTATCGTAGCTATCGTAGAAGAAGCCCGTCTTGGCCGTGATGATCGAGCCCGTCGGGGTCTTGCAGGCAATGCCGTGCATCGCGCGCTCGAGGAAATCCGCGTTGGGAATGACCTCATCATCATCGATGAACACAACCGTGTCGTGGCCGAAAATCGAGGCAACGATGAGGCCGAGGTTACGGATGGCGCCGTAGCCCGTGAGACAGGCCGCACCTTTGTACTCGCCCACGCCGACCTGCTCGAAACGGCGGTGGATGTGACGCATCTCGGCATCACCGATAACCACGATGTTGAGATCCATGAAGTGGTCGGTGATGGCACGCACGCGCTCGGACGCCTGATTCTCGACGCCCGGCTCGGCCGCGACAAGCAAGATGATGCGATCGACGCCGACGACGTGACGCAGCGACTCAAGGCAACGGGGCAGCTCACCCGGCTGATCGATTGGAGTCATGTGATCGTAGACGACACCGCGATTAATCGAATGCGTTGACCTACGCCCACACCAGTACGTGGGAATAACGATTGCCGGATTCAGGTTCATGAAAGGTGACGCTCCTCGGACTACGTTTTGCAAGGCATCAGGGCCATTTGGCACAACTAGTATAGGGTATCACCCGAACAGGCGCGCGTGTTTGTATTTCACGCGAAGAATTAATGGGACAGCGGGGACGGGACTGGGACAAATGACCTGTCCCCTTGTCCCAGTCCCGTCCCCGCTGTCACCCGCCCGATCACGCAATCGAGAACGACACGCTACGCTCGCGTGGATCGACTTCCTCGACGCGCACGCGCAATTGCTGGCCGATACGATAGGTGCGTCCCGTCTCCTCGCCTACGAGTGTCTGCGTGAGCGGGTCAAACTCGTGGTATTCACCATGCAGATAATCGAAGCGCACAAAGCCCTCGAGCGTGTTTTCGAGACGCACATGCAGGCCACGTGGCACGACACCCGAGATCGTTCCCGTGAAGACCTCGCCGATGTGCTCGGCAAGATACTCGCAGAGCTTGAGTTCGACGCTATCGCGCTCGGCTTGTTCGGCGATGCGCTCCATCTTCGAGGAATGCTTCGCAAGCCACTGCAGGTGGGTCTCCATAGCATGCGGATCCTTGAGCAAACGATGCACCATAAGATCAGGATAGCGCCTGATGGGACTCGTAAAGTGACAGTAGAACGTGGAAGCCAGGCCAAAATGGCCAATGGGCTCGGTACTGTAGAAAGCACGCTCCATCGCACGGAGCACAAGGTGATTCACGAGCGGCTCCTCGCGCGTGCCTCGTGCCTCGTCAAGCACGTCCTGGAAGGCCATGGGATTACCCGTGGCCAGCTCCGAGACGTTGTAGCCGAGCTCGCGTAGTGGAATAAGCAGCGACTCGAGCGCCGCTGCCTTCGGCGGCTCATGCACGCGATACACGAAGGGAATGTGGTTACTGTGCGCATGGCGCGCAACGGTCTCGTTGGCAAGAATCATCGCTTCCTCGATCATCGAGGTCGCTTCGGTCTTGTGGCGCAGCTCGACATGCGTCACCATGCCGCGCTCGTCAAGCTTTGGCTTGGCCTCGACCGTCTCGAAGTCGATGGCCCCGCGCTCGATACGCAGGGCGAGCAGTTGCTTTGCAAGAACATCGAAGCGTTTGAGCTTGGGAGCATAGGGATCGTCTCGCAGGCCATCGAGGATTTCCTGCACCTCGTCATAGTTAAAGCGCCGCTTGCTGCAGATGACGCTTGGGTAAATCTCGTATCGTTTGACCGTGCCTGCCTGGTCAAGATACATGTCACAGGTCATGGCCAAACGATCAGTGCCGGGCCTGAGCGAGCACACGTCGTTACTGAGTTTCTCGGGCAGCATGGGAAGCACGCGATCGACCAGGTAGACGCTCGTCGCACGGTCGCGTGCACATATGTCGATATGACTATCCCAATCCACATAGTACGAGACATCGGCGATGTGCACACCAAGGCGCAGCATGCCATCGACCTCGTCGAGCGAGATTGCGTCGTCAAAGTCCTTGGCATCTGCTGGATCGATGGTGAAGATGTCACGCATGCGCAGATCGTGCCTGCCGTGCTCGGCAAGGGCTGCCTCCACGTCAACTTCGATTGACTCGGCTTGCTCGAGCGCCTGGGGACTAAATTTCGTGGGCAAATCAAGGTTGTGGATGATGATGTCGACGTCCATACCCGGAGCATCCGCCGCACCGAGCACTTCGACGATGTAGCCTTGCATGGGCTGGTGACGATCGGGATAACTCGTAATGCGCGCGAGCACGACATCGCCATCCTGGGCGCCCTCCAGATGGCCGTCTGTGATAAAGAGGTCGTGACGCACGCGTGGATCCTGGGCAACGACCACGGCGAGCGGGTCGTTAATCTCGAGCGTACCGATGAGATATTCGGTCGCGCGGCTCACCACGCGCACCACCCGGGCCGTACGCTTTGCACCATGCGGTACGTCGCGCGAGCTCACGCGCACCTCGACCTTGTCGCCGGGCATGGCGCCTCCGAGCCCGGATTTGGGGATGAAGAAGCTACCCTCGTCGGTATCGCAAAACGCATATCCACGGGCAAGAATGTCGATAGTGCCGATGGGACCTACGCCCGACCTGCGTGATGCACCATGGTTTCTGTATGCTCTGCGTCGTGCCATGGCAGCCCCTTAGTCGTCGTGGGAAGCCTTGTCGAACTCCTCCTTGAAGCTCTTGAACATGCCCGATGCACGGCCAAGCTGCTTGCCGAGAAGGTTTGCCGCCTTGTCGACACCGACGTACTCCCCGCGCTCCTGGGCCTCGCGCTTCTTGGCCTCATGCTCCTCGGCGGCCTTGCTCGCCTTGTCGCGCACGGCACCGATTACCTCGCCGGCTTTGTACGCGCCCTCGTTGATGGCCTCGCCGGCTTTCTTCGTGCCCTGTGATGCCGCATGCTTGGTCTTGGCCCAGACAACGCCTGCCGCTGCTGCCGCACCGCCCGTCTCCTCAACATCTGCCTCGGCGTCCTTGACGATGATGGCACCATCGCGGTACCCGACAATCTGCGCGCGAGGGATGAGCGAGCTTCCCAGCAGCACGCGGTTTGCCGAATTCGTCGATATGTCGATGTGTTCAATCGTGTAATCGTCGCCGCTGTATACCACGTTGCTCACGAGGCCAATCTCCTGACCGGACTCCGTGCGCACGGGCATGTACTCCCAAATGATGCACGCATCGTAATCGACATCCAAGCGCTTGCACGCCTCGACATCCCAGGAATCCGCAGCATCGATAACGCTGATGCCCCCTTCGACGGGCTCGATGCGATCGATGGCGGCGAAGCGCTCCTTGCGCTTGACCATGAGCAACGCATCAGGGCGCTTGATGACGAGCCCCACAACACGGGGCTCGTTCGGATGAAAGACGGTGGCGCGCACACGACCGAAGCGCTTTAGCTCGCCTTTGGAATTGCGCACGTAGACGTGCAGCTTATGAGCATCGTCAGTTGAAGGCATATGCAATTGGCGTTACGTCGAAAGCGCTACTTGCTTTTGACGGCATCCGCAGCGGCCTTGGCAGCACCCTCAGCTGCATCCGCGGCAGTATCTGCGGCCTCGGAAACGCTCTCTGCCGCATCTGCGGCGACATCGGAGACATCGGCAGCGACGTCTTGCGGCACGGAGCTATTGCGCGTGATCTGCTCGGCGATGCGATCACGGGCCTCGTTGATCTTCTCGCGAATGTCGTCTGCATCGGCGTTGGTGGCGACATCTGCGACGCCACGGACCTTGTTGCGGACGGTATCGGCCGTCTGCTGGAAAACCTGCTCGCCATGAGCAGTGTAATAGTCGACCTTGTCTGCAACGATCTCACGGTTGCGCTCGCCGGAATTAGGCGAGAGAAGCAGGGCTGCAACAGCTCCTACAGCGGCTCCGAGAGTGAAAACGAGAGGCTTGTTCATGATAACCACGCCCTTCCTGGGATTGCTGGTGACGATCATTGTATCCAAGCAGAAACACAATGTGGTTAGGTTACCACCCCCGTATGTGTATGGGGAGAAGAAACCCGCATTTTATCGAACCTACAAATAATGAGACAGTAGCTCAGAGACATTGTCTCATTTCACGGGAACCATCTTCTCGCGCACGAGGATGAACTGGCCGGGACCGGACTTGAGACACACCGGACACACGAAGGTGTCCATGTCGGTCCCCTTGGGTACCTCGGCCTGGTAGCCGCAGAAGGTACACCGCCAGATCTGGATGACCTTGGTCTTAGGTCCACTATCATCGGCAGGACCCGCAGGCGTGTCAAGCGGCCGCACCTTGCCCTCCATGCCCGGCGCAATGGGCATGCCGTCCTTGGTGCGCACCGGCTCCTTGCTCGGCGGAGCCGCCTGCGGCTTGACGGCACCCACGATGGGCGTGGGTTCGGGCGCGACGTTTTGCACATCGGCCATGATGGGCGCTTCCGGGTTGCGAATCGAATCCACGATGGCTTGCGCGAGGGCATCGAGCTCTCCGTCTTGCTCGTCGGTCATGCGCGATTTGATGGTGAACAGTTCCCCCACGACCTCGTGCTCGGGAATGGCCTCGACCGCACCCATCATCTTCTTGCCCGCGATGGGACCCCAGCTGCCGTTCTGGATAAACGAGAAGCGACGGCGACGCAGGTTATGCCCGACGAAGCAATCGACAAGCTCCTTCATCTTGGGAAACACGTCCGCGTTGTAGGTGACGGAGGCCAGCACGATGTTGCTCGCGCGGAAGGCGTCGGCCAGCACGTAGCTCGGGTCGGTCACGGACAGGTCGTAGAGGGCCAGGTCGTGAATGCCCGCATCGCTCAGCTTGAAGGCAAGCTTCTCGGCCACGTCACGCGTGCCCCCGTAGACCGAAGCGTAGGCGATGACAACGCCCTCATCCTCGGGCTCGTAGCTCGCCCAGCTGCGGTACCTGGATTTAATCAGATCGATGTTATCCCTGATGATGGGACCATGCAGCGGGCAAATCATCTTGATATCGAGCGTGTCGGCCTTGTCAAGGAGCTCGTTGACCTGCGTTCCGTACTTGCCCACGATGTTGGCGTAGTAGCGGCGCATCTCGTCGAGCAACTCGTCTTCGAAATCGTACATGTCATCGAAGAGGCGTCCGTCTAGGCCACCAAAGGAACCGAAGGCGTCGGCCGAGAACAGAATCTTATCCTCGACATCGTAGGTGACCATGACCTCGGGCCAGTGCACCATGGGCGCGGTGGCAAAGGCAAGCGTGTGCGTTCCAGTCTCGATGGAGTCGCCGTCACCCACGACCATGCAGCGAGCTGCGAGCTCGGGATCGAAGAACTGCCCAATAAGCGTCTTGCAGACCTTGGTGCAGACGAGCTGGGCCTCTGGATGCATGGCGGCCATGGCACCGAGCGTGGCGCTGTGATCAGGCTCCATGTGCGAGACGATGATGTAATCGATCTTGCGTCCGTCGAGCAGGTAGTCAACCGTCTCGAAGAAACGCTCCTCAACCGCGCGGTCGATGGTATCGAAGAGCACGACCTTCTCGTCGAGCAGCAGATAATTGTTATAGGACATGCCGTGCGGCACTGGATGACTAGCCTCGAACAACCCGAGACGCTTGTCGTCTCCGCCAATCCAATACAGGCCTTCGGCGAGCTTCTGTTCGCAGTGCATGGTGACCTCCTCCAAACGCAGATGACGTCTTGAGGCAAGTATAGATTTGCGCCTACATCGCGGCAAGGAAGGCGATCATGCCATCGACATCGGGCATGTCGTCCGCATCGGGCTCGAACGCCCAGGCGATGATCTCGATAGCGCAGTTCATCGCCCCAAGCGCGACGAAGTCATTGGCAAAGGACACCGTCGTGCGCATGAGGGCGTAGCCCTGGGGAGCTGTCACCTCGAGCTCCTCGAGCCACGATGTATGCCCGGCAAGCTGGCGATCCTGCGGAGCTGCCTTGCCCTGCAGCTCGATGATGACGTGCTCGAGCAGA